>NZ_JAZHLK010000040.1:0-32593 GCF_036549515.1 Aurantimonas sp. E1-2-R+4
GGATTTCGAGAACCTGTCGCGCAACGCGCTCGCATTCCTCAAACTGGCGTCTATCCGCCTAATGCTGCGAAGGCTTTGTTCAAATTGAACAACTTTCCGGACCGACTCTTAGCGGTCTGGAGCGTCAAGTATAATATCGCCACATCACGAAGGTAGCATGATACCATCCACTTGCAATCCCCTGAAAGATAGGGGTTACGGGAAGGTATGCGGCGTCTTTTTCGCGTTGACAGCGGCGTCATCGCGCCGTATGTCACGCCGCATGAGGAGCGGCCGTGGGTCGCTCTTTTCTTAGGGCGGCCTGCGAAGGTTTGCCTCGATGCTCACCAACACCCAGGGGCAACCCATGAAAACCTTCTCGCAGAAGTCCGAGACGGTGGAGAAGAAGTGGATTCTGATCGACGCCGAAGGGCTCGTCGTCGGCCGCCTCGCTTCCATCGTCGCGCTTCGCCTTCGTGGCAAGCATAAGCCGACCTTCACCCCGCATGTGGACGATGGCGACAACATCATCATCGTCAATGCTGACAAGATCGTCCTGACCGGCAAAAAATACGCCAACAAGACGTATTACTGGCACACCGGCTATCCCGGCGGCATCAAGGAGCGCAAGGCGCGCGAGATCCTCGAGGGCCGCTTTCCCGAGCGCGTCGTCGAAAAGGCGATCGAACGCATGCTGCCGCGCGGCCCGCTCGGGCGCCAGCAGTTGAAGAACCTGCGCGTTTATGCCGGTGCCGAGCACCCGCACGTCGCGCAGAACCCCGAGACGCTCGACGTCGCGGCAATGAACTCCAAAAACACGAGGGCCGCATAATGTCCCAGCTCTCTTCGCTCGAAGAACTCGGCTCGGCCGAAGCCTCGGTCCAGCCCGAAGCGCCGGTCTACGTCCAGAAGCTCGACCAGTTCGGCCGCGCTTACGCCACCGGCAAGCGCAAGGACGCGGTCGCCCGCGTCTGGATCAAGCCCGGCACCGGCAAGATCACGATCAACGAGCGTGATTTCGCCACCTATTTCGCCCGTCCGGTGCTGCAGATGGTGCTGCGCCAGCCGATCGTCGCGGCCAGCCGCGACGGCCAGTTCGACATCGTCGCCACGGTCGCCGGCGGCGGTCTTTCGGGGCAGGCCGGCGCGGTGCGCCACGGCATTTCCAAGGCGCTGACCTGTTACGAGCCGGGCCTGCGCTCGGTCCTGAAGAAGGGCGGCTTCCTGACCCGTGACTCGCGCGTGGTCGAGCGCAAGAAGTACGGCAAGGCCAAGGCCCGCCGGTCGTTCCAGTTCTCCAAGCGCTGATCAAGCGCTCCGGCGACCGCGCGTCGCCCCTCGCATCAGCAAAGCCGCCGGGTTCGCCCGGCGGCTTTTTCGTTGGTCGGAGCGGCGAAAGCGTAAAGATTGCGCTAAATTTTATGCTTAACCAACTCTTAACGAAGGATTTGGCGGGGGCGCCCCATTGACCGATAACACTCTGGAAACAAACGGCATCGCGCCTGTCAGGGCCGCGTCTGTCGAAGAGTGGGATCGGAAAGGCACCGTGTCGATACAAACCAGCTTCGAGCCGGTCGTTTCTCGCCACCAACGGCAAGGCACAAGGGCCGATCTCCTCCGTCTGGTCCGCGTATTGGCCGCGGCGGCTGTGCTGACGGCATTGCTGGTTTCCTTCAATCCGTTTCCCACCAATATCGCCACGGGCGACGGCGTGATCCTCAATCGCGTCGGCTATTCGCTGCTCGCCGCCTTCGTTCTCGGCACGCATGTCGTGGTCACCGATCCGCGCATCCTCAAGCACCTGCTCAATCCGTGGTGGCTGCTACTGCTGCTGCCGTTGCCTTTGTCGCTGTGGGGCGCCGGTTGGCCCCCGACCGGCGTGCGGGCCATGCTGTTTACCTTCTCCACGATGCTGGCGGCCACCGGAGTCTTGACGTTGCCGCCCGACGCGCGCGGCTTTCGCACGGCGCTGATCCTCGCCTGCGGCGCGGTGCTCGCGCTGAGCTACGCCGGCGTGATCATGATCCCCGACCGCGCCATCCATACCGCCGCCGAGGTGGAAGCCGAGCATGCCGGTCTCTGGCGCGGCATCTACGCGCACAAGAACATCACCGGACCGGTGATGGCGGTGATCGTCTTCGCCGGCATTTACGTCGTGCGCAGCGGCCGGCCCCTGGTCGGCGCCGCCCTGACGGTGCTCGGGCTGGTCTTCCTCTTCAAGACCGGCTCGAAGACCTCGCTGGCTCTGGTGCCGCTGATCGCCGCGATGGCGCTTCTTGGCCCTGTCCTGCTGGGGCGTGGACGAACGGCGCTCGCCCTTTTCCTGGCGGTGGCCGGGATGCTGGCATTGACTCTTGGCGCTGTGATCGTGCCGGTCTTCAGCGATATCCTGCATAGCCTGATCCCGGGAACGACCTTCACCGGCCGTACCGATCTTTGGCAATTCGCGCTCGATCTTGCCGCCCCCCTGCCCTGGACAGGGCATGGCTACGAGAATTTCTGGACGACCCCCTATGTCGAATTCGCCGAGAAGCCGTTCGAGCTGGATTGGGACATGCGCGGCGCGGCCAACGCCCACAACAGCTACCTCGACGTCGTGTTGCAGCTCGGCTGGCCGGCGGTCGCCATCGTTCTCCTCGTCATTCTGGTTTTTCCGCTTGTCGACTATGCGCGATGCCAGCCGGACGTCGAAAACCGGCGCCTGGCCGATTTCTTCGTCATGGTGCTGGGCTTCATGCTGCTCAACGCGGCGTTGGAGAGCTTCTTCTTCGACCGGGAAAAGCAGGCCTGGCTGCTGGCCTGGATCGCCGTAGTCGGCCTTCGCTTCACCAGCCGGATGACCGCCGACCCCTGACGCTACGCAGCATTCCGTGGGCAAGAGCTCTTTGTCAGGCTGAGAGCTCTCGCGCCTTCGGGCTCGAAATCGCCGGCCGCGACCCCATATCGCCAGCCGAGTGAACATCCTGCGACGGCGGGCGCAAGCGCCACCCTCAGGCAAGCGGAGAAACCAACGAATGGCCGGCGACAGCATCGACCACGCATTCGCGGGTAACGATTGGACCGGCGCCGCCGGCGACCCGACCTATGCCGGCGCGCTGTCTTTCATGCGGCGGCGGTTCACCAAGGCGGTCGAGGCGACGGACGTGACCGTCTGGGGCGTGCCTTTCGACGCGGCGGTCTCCAACCGGCCCGGCGCCCGCTTCGGCCCGCAGGCGCTCAGACGCGCCTCGGCGATCTTCGACAACGATCCGCAATATCCGTTCCATCGCGACCTGTTCGACACGATGCGCGTCGTCGACTATGGCGACTGCCGCCTCGATTACCGCCTGCCGGAAACCGCCCACGCAGCGATCCAAACGGAAGCCGCTTCGCTGATCGAGAAGACCGGCTTCCTGTTGACGCTGGGCGGGGATCACTCGATCACCTTTCCGCTGCTTCAGGCCCACGTCGCCCGCCACGGCAAACTGTCGCTGATCCAATTCGACGCCCATCAGGATACCTGGCCGGTCGCCACCGGCTCCGACGGCGCGCCGCGCGTCGATCACGGCTCCTTCGTCAAAGCGGCAGTGGAGGCGGATCTCATCGATCCGGCAACGTCGATTCAGGTTGGGATCCGCACCCACGCGCCCGAGGATTGCGGTATCGACATCCTTTATGGCGACGCGGTCGAGGAGATGACGAGCGCGGCCATCGCGGAGCGCATTTACGAGCGAACGCGGGGGGCGAAGGCCTATCTGACCTTCGACATCGACTGTCTCGACGCGGCCTTTGCGCCGGGAACCGGCACCCCGGTCGCCGGTGGACCGTCGAGCGCCAAGATGCTCGCCGTCCTCCATCATTTGAGGAAGCTTCCGATCGTCGGCGCCGACGTCGTCGAAGTATCGCCACCCTATGATCATAGCGACGTCACGGCGATTGCCGGCGCCACCGTCGCCATGTACGTCCTCGGCATCCTGGCGGAACAGCACGCGGGATGAAACGGGCCAAGGCCATGGCCTTGGCTTCGCCGAATTTTCGTCGCCATACGAAGCCCCGCGTAAGACGCTGACATGAATTTTGAATGGCCTGTCACCGGCTTTTCGATCACCACCGCAAACGCCCGGCCGACGGGCGATTCCTTTTCAGATCAGGCCCATGACCCAAAGCATCCCCTTCATCGACCTCGCCACCCAGCGCGACAGGATTCGCGATAAGATCGACCGCCGCATGGCCTCGGTGCTCGATCACGGCGCCTTCGTCATGGGTCCCGAGATCCGCGAATTGGAGGCGGCGTTGTCGCGCTTCGGCCAGATGACGCACACGCTGTCCTGCGCCTCCGGCACCGACGCGCTGGCGCTGCCGTTGATGGCTTGGGGCATCCGGCCCGGCGATGCGGTGTTCTGTCCGAGCTTCACCTTCGCCTCGACCGCCGAGGTCGTCGCCTGGTTCGGCGCGACGCCGTATTTCGTCGATGTCGATCCTGAGACCTTCAACATGGACCCGGCGAGCCTCGAGGCCGCCATCGCCGAGGCGAAAGCGGCGGGCGACCTCGTCCCGAAGGCGATCATCGCGGTCGATCTGTTCGGCCAGCCGGCGGACTATCCGGCCATTCGAAAGATCGCCGACGCGCATGGGCTGAAGCTCATATCCGATGCGGCGCAAGGCTACGGCGCGACGATCGACGGAGAACTGTCGAGCCACTGGTCGCATGTCGTGTCGACCAGCTTCTTCCCGGCCAAGCCGCTCGGTTGCTACGGCGATGGCGGCGCCGTCCAGACCGACGACGAGGAGCTTGCCGCGATCATGGCGTCGCTGCGTGTCCATGGCCAGAATTTCGAGGACAAATACGACAATATCCGCATCGGCATGAACGGCCGGATGGATACGCTCCAGGCGGCGATCCTGTTGGAAAAACTGGCCATATTTCCGGATGAGATCGCCGCCCGCGGACGGATCGCGGCGCGCTATGCACAGAAACTCTCCAACATCGTCACACCGCAGAGGCTCCTGCGCGACGCCACTTCGACCTGGGCGCAATATACCATCCGCCTGCCTGACGACACCGACCGGGCGACGGTAGCGGCAAGCCTGCGCGACGCCGGCGTGCCGACGGCGATCTACTATCCCAAACCGCTGCATCGCCAGACCGCCTACCGGTCCTTTCCCATCGTCGGCGGCGAACTGAAGGTCTCGGACGCCCTGTCTCGGGACGTCATCAGCCTGCCCATGCACGCCTATCTAGCCGAAGACACGCAAGACTTCATCGTCGAAAAATTGGCGGCGGCGCTCGCCGTGTGAGGCTGTTCGCGAGCAAAGCGCCAACCTCGTCGAACCGCCACGCCGGCTCGCGGTCTGGACGTGATCAGGAAATCAGCTAAACCGTCGAGGCAATCGACGTGGGCGGTTCCGCCCGCGCGAATGGGCGTGAAANGCCGGCTCGCGGTCTGGACGTGATCAGGAAATCAGCTAAACCGTCGAGGCAATCGACGTGGGCGGTTCCGCCCGCGCGAATGGGCGTGAAAACATCGAGGTGAGTCAGGATGGCCGACAAGATCAGGATCGGAGTGCTCGGCGCGAGTGGCTATACCGGCGCGGATCTGGTGCGCCTGGCCGCCCGTCATCCGGCGATGGACATCGCCGTCCTGACGGCCAACAGTCACGCCGGCAAGCCGATGCGGGAGGTTTTCCGGCATCTGTCGCATATCGAGTTGCCCGATCTGGTGACCATCGAGGACGCCCCCTGGAACGAGGTGGATGCTGTGTTCTGCGGTCTGCCCCACGGGACGACCCAGGCGATCACCAAGGACATCTTCGAAAAGCACCCGAAGACGAAGATCATCGACATGTCGGCCGATTTCCGGCTGCGCGACCCGGCTGTCTACAAGGAGTGGTACGGGCTCGACCACATGGCGACCGACATTCAGGGCGAGGCGGTCTACGGTCTGACCGAACTCAATCGCGACGCCCTTCGCGACGCCCGGCTGATCGCCTGCCCCGGCTGCTATCCGACGGCGGTGCTCCTGGCACTGGTGCCGCTGGCCAAGGCGGCGATGATCGACGTGTCCGACATCGTCATCGACGCCAAGTCGGGCGTTTCGGGCGCTGGGCGGAGCCTGAAGGAGAACACGCTGTTCTGCGAGGCCGGTGAAGGCCTGTCCCCTTACGCGGTCGGCAAGCATCGGCACATGGCGGAGATCGAGCAGGAAATCGGCGCCGCCGCCGGCATCGCCGATCTTCGGGTCAATTTCACGCCGCATCTCATCCCGATGAGCCGGGGGGAGCTCTGCACGAGCTACGTCCGGTTGACGGATGGGGCGACCGCCCGCGATCTGCGTCAGCGCCTCGTCGAAACCTATGCCGGCGAGACCTTCGTGACGGTGGCCGACGAGGGTGTCCTGCCCCAGACGCAAATGGTGCGCGGCTCCAATTATGTGGTCGTCAACGTCGTGCCGGACCGCATTCCGGGGCGGGCGATCGTAATCTCGACCCTCGACAATCTGGTGAAGGGATCGGCCGGACAGGCCATCCAGAACTTCAATGTCGCTTATGGGATCGAGGAGACGACGGGCATCGCGCAGCTTCCGTTATTTCCTTAAGGTCTTTTGCGCCAAAGCGCTCGTCTCAGTCTGGCTGAGGGCTCCCGACGGCGCCCTCGAAGCTTGCGACGACCGCCTCCAGCGCCTGAAAACAGCGCGCGTCGATCGCCGTCCCGACATCGGCCCGCATGATATCCAGCGCTATCGATACCGGCATCGCCTTGCGATAGGGCCGGTCAGCCGTCATCGCGTCGAAGATGTCGGCGGTCGTCAGGATGCGGGTATCGAAGCAGATTGCGTCGCCCTTCAAGCCGCGCGGATAGCCCTTGCCGTCCAGACGCTCGTGATGAGCGCCGGAGATCCGGGCAAGATCCTGAAACACGCTGACGCGGGCAAGGATTTCTTCGCTGAAGGCGGGATGGCGCTTGATGGCGATCCATTCCTCGTCGTCGAGCTTTCCGGGTTTGTCCAGCACCTGGTTCGACACGCTCAGCTTGCCGATGTCATGCAGCAGCGCCACCCGTTTCAGATAGCGCCTGTGCTCGGCATCGAGACCGAGCTCAACGGCGATAAGATCGGTGAACAGCGCCACCCGCTCGCTGTGACCGTGCGTGAACGGGCTCTTGGAATCGACGACCTGGGCGAATGCCTCGGCGACGCTGTCGAGAAAATCCTCATCGACGAACTCCGTATCGTGCCGAGGGGCCAAGGCGACCACCGTCGCGTCCAGCCGTGGCGAGGCCAGGGTGGACCAAAAGGATTTCCGCGCCGCAACTGTCCCGAAAGCGGCGACGAGATCGGGATCGAACCAGCGTCCGCTGCGCTTTTCGACTTCCTTCAGGGCAAAATCCGCATCGGCGCTGGTATGGAACACGTCGACCACCTGGGTCAGAAGGGCGATCCGTCCGAATAGGGAGATCCCGGTGCCGGTGAGACCTCTGGGTTGCCCCTTCCCGTCCCAGTGCTCGTCGAGATCGAGAATGCCGGTCGCGACGGCTTCGGAAAACCGCATTTGCCGCACGATGTCCGCACCGCGATGACAGCGCGTTTCGATCAGTTCGCGACCGACCTTTTCGCCCTGGGCCAAAGCGATGACCATCGCCCGGAACCGCTCGGCGAGGTTGGCCTTCAACCCGGTATGCTGGAGAACGAAGCGAAGCACCTGCGGCAGGCTGTCATCGACGATCTTGATGTCGCGCTTGAACGCGATGTCGTCGGTCAAAAACAGCTGGCAGATGCGCGCGGCATTGCTGCTGCAGCCGATGTCCTTGAGCAGGAGCGTGTAATAGAGGTCGCTCATCTCGGCGTCGGACAGGCCGAGTTCTTGCCCGACATTCATTCCGATCCAACAGCAACGGATGCCGTGGCCTTCCGGCTGGCCTTCGGTCAGGTCGAGCGCGTAGCTCAGCGCACTGACCAGTTCAGCCTTGGAAAGCTGACCTCCATTCGACTGTATCGCGAGATCCATCAGGGTTCACCTCAATCACCTTGATGAACCTTGGCACGCGGGGGGTTAACGCTCCGCGAAGTGAACCATATCAATCTGATAGCGCCAGCGCTTGATATTCGCCCTTCAACGCCCGCGCATGGACGACCGCGGTGGCCAGAACCACCATGCCGCCGGCCTGGTGGATCAAACCCCAGCTGATCGGCACGGCGAGGAGCAGCGTCACAACGCCAATGGCGGCTTGCGCCAGCACCAAAACGAACAGCGCGACGGCGCGTCTGGCATGGCGCGTCCCCGGCGCCTGCGCGTACGCGGCGATGGCGTGGAGCGCGACGATCACGAGAAGGACATAGGCGCCCATCCGGTGGATGAACTGCACGGTCATGACGTTCTCGAAGAAATTGCGCCATGCTGGCTGCATGACGAAAAGACCGTCCGGCACCAGCGCGCCGTCCATCAGCGGCCAGGTGTTGAAGGTGAAACCGGCATTCAGCCCCGCCACCAGCGCGCCCAGGTATATCTGCGCCAAGGCGGCCACCACGATGATACCCGCGACCGTCGCGGAGGCGCGCGACGGCGGCGCCTCGTAGCGTTTCGCAGCCAGGCCCCGCGCCACCCAGATCGTCGCCGCGAAGATCAAGCAGGCGATGATCAGATGCGTCGCCAGCCGGTATTGGCTGACATCGGTCCTGACGCTGAGGCCCGAGGCAACCATCCACCAGCCGACGCCGCCTTGCAGCGCGCCAAGGCCGAGAATGCTCAGGAGCCTCGGTTTCAGGAACGGCTCGATGCGGCCGGTCAGCCAGAAGAAGGCGAGCGGTATCGCAAAGACGAAGCCGACCGTTCGGGCCAGGAAGCGATGCGCCCACTCCCACCAGAAGATCGTCTGGAAGGCATCGAGGCTCATGCCCCGATTGATTTCCTGATACTGGGGAATGCGCTTGTATAGCTCGAATTCCTCCTGCCATTCCGCCGCCGACAGAGGCGGAATGATCCCGTGGATCGGCTTCCATTCGGTGATGGACAGGCCCGACTCGGTCAAACGCGTGGCGCCGCCCACCACGACCAGCGCGAAGACCAGCGCCGCGACCGCATAGAGCCAGAGACGGATGGCCGCCCGGTTGCGCATGGTCGGGTTCGCCGCGAACGGCGCGCTATCGGAGTGGGCCAGGATCGTCATGCCGCATGCCATTGCACCGAAAGTCCGGCGCAATCAAGGGCGGGAAGGTCGCAGTCGCCCGGCTGGAAATACGCGGGCGAAACCGCCATAGAGAAGCTCGTTCGCCCGAGAACCAGCCTTCCGTTGTCGGGCCGCAATTTGGAAAGCGCGACATGCCGATCAGGATCAAGAAACTCGTCGGGGCGGTTATCCTGATTACGCTCGTCGTCGTCTACGCTATCGTCGCCACCGCTTTTGCCAGCCTCTACCTGGCAGAGTCGAGCGGTTGGGTTCATCTCGCCTATTTCCTTTTCAGCGGGATTCTCTGGGTAGTTCCGGCGATGCTCGTCATCAAATGGATGGAATCGGCGCCGCGCCGATAACGCCGGTTCGCCCGCCTATCCGGCTGCCCCCGTCGCCAGACGGCTCGACTCCATGAACAGCAGATCCTCGACGCCGATCGCACGCAACGCATCGACGAGATCGTCCGAGCGGGCGTCCACGCCCGGCGGCCCGGCGATGACGAGAGCGGTTTCCTCATCGAGGATGACCGGCAGGCGATCGATCGCGTCCCTATCGTATTCGGTCACCGTGCATTCGTAGGCTTCGGCGAAGGCGGCCAGGAACAGTCGCAGATCCGCCAGCTTCGCCCCGTCCGCCAACCGCATGTCGTAACCGGCGGAGGGAACCACATGGGCGCGGGTGAAGTGATCGCGGTGGATGACGTCGGTGAGCGAGGAAAGCCCTTCCGCAAGGGCGGCAAAGCCCTCGCAATCGGGCCGCAGGCCCATCGCCGCGGCAACGCGATCCTCGCGGGTCAGATCGATCAGCACGGATGTGAGCCCGCTGGCGGTCAGACGCCGGACGATCTCGACGCCGCCGATATGCTGTTGGTCGTTCCAGGTCGACAGCACGACCAGTCGACGGATCGCGCCGTGACGAATTCCGGCGACAAGTTCGCCCGCCGTGACCACCTCGCCCGTCCCGGTTCGCGCCTCGCTCATCGCCTCGCATACCCCGACTGACCGCCGTGTAACACAGGGAATTCGGCGTCATCCGTCGCGAGATGATGGCATCGCGGTCTCGAAAAAGACAATGGCGGAAATCGGCCCAACATTTTACTCCGCACGGACGGCATCGATCGCATCCTGACCTGCCCCGGTAACCGCGTGGTTAAGGCGCGAGGCCCGCGCTGTGCTGAAACCCGCCGGCGGCTTTACCGACGATTAACCCTAACGGGCTTATAACATCGGACAAGATGCCGCCCTGCCCGCCGGCATGGGATCGCCACGGGAAAAGCAGCCATGCACAAACCGACGCTGGCACTGATCGCCACAACGCTCGCGCTGCTTGCCGGCTGCGCGTCCTACAAGCCCGTGCCGCCGGCCTTTCACGCGGCACTGAACGAGCCCTACCACCTCGACAGCGGCGACGTGGTGCGGGTCACGGTGTTCGAACAGACTGGGCTCACCAGCACCTATCCGGTCGACAAGGCCGGCTATGTCGCCTTTCCGCTGGTGGGATCGGTGCCGGCACGCGGTCGCACCACCAAACAGCTTGAGCGAGAGCTGGCCAATCACCTGCGCGACGGCTATCTCAAGGATCCCGACATCACCGTGCAGGTGGAACAGTACCGTCCGTTCTTCATCATGGGCGAAGTGACCACCGGTGGCCAATACACCTATGTTCCCGGCATGACCGTCCAGAAGGCGGTGGCCATCGCCGGGGGCTTCACCCCGCGCGGCGAGCAGGAATCGGTCGACATCACCCGGCAGGTCGGCGGCCGCGTCCTCACCGGCCGGGTGCTGACCTCCGATCCGATCCTGCCCGGCGACACGCTCTACATTCGTGAGCGGTGGTTCTAGAGCATCGGTCAACGACTTCGCCGGACATGTCATGCGGGTCGGGCCTGTCCGACCCGTCACGAGAAGCGGGATGAAAGTCACGCGTACCCGCCCCTTCACTCGAATGCCCTGGACCTGCTCAAGCAAATCTTAGCCCTTTCGCACTATAGTCGCCGGCTCGAGGGAGCGCCTGTGTTGGGGCGCGGGCCGACCGAGCGGGAAGCGAGACAGGATGGCAAATTTCGAGAGCGGTCTGCCGTTCGACCGTGAAATCGTGCGGGCGTTTCCGTCACCGGCCTCGACCACTCCCGTCGAGATCAACGCCTTGGCGGCGCGTGCCGCCAGACAGTATCAGGACGACTTCATTACGCCGCGGATGTTGTCCGGCATCTGGCGGGGAGTCGAATTCCTCCTCCTCGCCAGCGTCGGACTGCTGGTCTTTGTCCAGTATGTCGGCCTTTCCAGCCCTCTCCGGCTTTCCTACATAGTCTTGTCTTTTGCCGGGGCGGCCATCGGTATCGTCGCGATCAACCTTGCGGACGGCTACGAACTCAGCATCCTCAAGGGCCGCTTCATACAGCTCTGGCGTGTCATCGCGGCTTGGGGCGCGGCGCTCTCCCTGCTCAGCGTCGTGCTGTTCTTTCTCTATAACGACGCGGCCTATTCCCGCTTCTGGTTCGGAACCTGGTTCGTCGCGGGCTCTGGCAGCCTTGTCCTGGCGCGGCTGGTGCTGCGCGCCAACATCCGCCGCTGGGCCCGCAATGGCCGCATGGAGCGCCGCGCTGTCATCGTCGGAGGCGGCAAGGAAGCCGAGATGCTGATCCGCAACCTGGAAATCCAGCCGGACAGCGACATCCGCATCTGCGGTATCTTCGACGACCGCGACAACGATCGATCGCCGCCGATCGTCGCCGGTTATCCCAAGCTCGGCACCGTGACCGAGCTGGTCGAATTCGCCCGGCTGACGCGGATCGACATGCTGATCGTCACGCTCCCGCTGTCGGCCGAGCAGCGCGTCTTGTCGCTGCTCAAGCAATTGTGGGTCCTGCCACTGGACATCCGCCTGTCGGCGCACTCGGCGCAGCTGCGGTTTCGCCCGCGCACCTATTCCTTCGTTGGCCAAGTGCCGCTGATCGACATCTTCGACCGCCCACTGGCTGACTGGGACTGGATCGCCAAACGCGTCTTCGACCTGTGCATCGCCACGCTCGCGCTGATCGCTCTCTCGCCGGTTTTCCTGGCCACCGCCATCGCCATCAAACTGAATTCGAAGGGGCCAGTCCTGTTCCGCCAGAAGCGCCACGGCTTCAACAATCAGATCGTCGAAATCTTCAAGTTCCGATCGCTCTTCCACGAAATGTCCGATCCGCTCGCCAAGCAGATCGTCACCAAGAACGACAAGCGGGTAACGCGGGTCGGACGGTTCATCCGCAGGACATCGATCGACGAGCTGCCGCAGCTGATCAACGTTCTGCGCGGCGACCTATCGCTGGTCGGGCCGCGCCCGCACGCGGTCCACGCGATTTCCAGCGGAAACGAGACCTTCGTCGAGATCGTCGAGGGCTATTTCGGCCGGCACAAGGTGAAGCCCGGGATCACCGGCTGGGCGCAGATCAAGGGGTGGCGCGGCGAGATCGACCAGCCCGACAAGCTGCAGAAGCGCTTCGAGCACGATCTCTACTATATCGAGAACTGGTCGATCCTGCTCGACCTCTACATCCTGATGATGACGCCGATCAGCCTTTTGAAGACCGAAGGCGCCTATTGATCAGGAGCCCCCGCGCCGAACGACACCCGGTCGCTCGAGAACGCCCGGGTCGGCGACGGCGATGAAATGCGGATTGGCGAAGATGTCCTCGTCCGGCAATCCGGTGCGGCCGTAGCGAAGGGGCGCCCCGTCCAGCGTGGCGGTCAGGCCGCCGGCGGCGCGCAGCACAGCGTCCCCCGCCGCCGTATCCCACTGCATGGTGCGGCCGAGGCACGGATAGAGATCGGCGCCCCCTTCCGCCAGCAAACAGAATTTCAGCGACGAGCCGACAGACCGCCTCTCGCCGAGGTCGAGTCCGGCGATATAGTGCCGCGTCGCCTCGGACAGATGATCGCGGCTGGCGACGACATCCAGCCGCCGACCGGGTTGGCGGCCCCGCAGCGGCAGCATGGCTCCGTCCCGCTCGACCATCGCGGGTCGATCCCTCCCGCCATAATAGATCTCGCCGGTCGCCGGGACGCCGACACAGCCGAAGACCGGCATCCCGTCCTCGATCAGCGCGACATTGACGGTGTAGTCGGGTTTGCCCGCGATATAGCTCCTAGTGCCGTCGAGGGGATCGACCAGCAGGAAGTTCCGCCCGACGGACGGAATCTCACCCGCCGCGAAGCGCTCCTCAGCGACGATGGGAACGGAACAGGCGGCTTCAATCAGCCCGGTGATGGCATGCTCGGCCGCCCGATCGGCGTCGGTCACCGGGGATGCGTCGTCCTTGTAGTCGACGCCCTTCGGATCCGCCCCCCGTGCCACAATCGCGGCCATGCCGGCGCGGACCGCGGCGACGAGAAGGGCTGTATCAACGCTGCTTATCACCTTACGCCCCGTGCCTGCTGCAAAGCGATGTCACCCGCACGAACGCCCCCCGGCGCACCGTGCGCGACGGCATTTAAAGCGTCTGGTTGTAGGCACCGACCTCTCCATTTCGCCGCAGGATCGTGTCCACCGCCTCGAACATCTCGCGCTTGCGCGCCTCCGACACCGGGCTCTCGACCACGACCACGAGCTCCGGCTTGTTGGAGGAAGCACGGACGAGACCCCAGGTGCCGTCTTCCGCCGTCACCCGAACGCCATTGACCGTGACAATATCGGCGATCGGCTGGCCGGCGAGCGGTTCCCCGGACGCGTGCATCGCGACGATCTCGGCAACGACGCGGTCGATGACGCCGTATTTCACCTCGTCAGGGCAATGCGGCGACATGGTCGGCGAGCCGTAGGTCAGCGGCAGATCGCGATAAAGATCAGCCATCGATTTCTCCGGATTGCGATCGAGCATTTCGGCGACGGCAATCGCGGTCATCAAGCCGTCGTCATAGCCGCGGCCGATCGGCGTGTTGAAGAAGAAATGGCCGGATTTCTCGAAGCCGGCGATCGCCGACAGCTCGTTCACCCGCCGCTTGATGTAGGAATGGCCGGTTTTCCAGTAATCGGTCCTGGCGCCCCGCCCGTTCAGGACCGGGTCGGTCATGAACAGGCCGGTCGACTTCACATCGACGACGAATTGGGCGTTCGGATAGATCGAGGACAGATCCCGCGCCAGCATCACACCGATCTTGTCGGCGAAGATCTCCCGGCCTTCATTGTCGACGATGCCGCAACGGTCGCCGTCGCCGTCGAAGCCGAAGCCGACATCAGCGCCGTGCTCCAGCACCGCGTCGCGGATCGCATGGAGCATCTCCATGTCCTCCGGATTCGGATTGTAGCGCGGGAAGGAATGATCGAGGTTGGTGTCGAGTTCGATCACCTCGCAGCCGATCCGCCGCAAGACGTCCGGCGCGAAGGGGCCGGCCGTGCCGTTGCCGCAGGCCGCGACGACCTTGAGCTTGCGTTTGATCGCATGCCCCTCGACGAGATCGTCGGCATAGCGCGAAGGAAAGTTCTCGACATATCGATAGGAACCGCCACCCTCGCCCTTGAAATCTCCGGAGAGAACGATGTCGCGCAGCCGCGCCATCTCGTCCGGACCGAAAGTCAGCGGGCGCTCGCAGCCCATCTTCACCCCGGTCCAGCCATTTTCGTTATGCGACGCGGTGACCATGGCGACCGATTGGCAGTCCAGCGCGAACTGGGCGAAATAGGCCATCGGCGACAGCGCCAGGCCAATGTCGTGCACCTTGGCGCCGCCAGCCAGCAGACCGGCGGTCAGCGCGGTCTTGATCGCCAGACTGTATTCGCGAAAGTCATGGCCGACGACGATATCGCGGGGAATACCCCGTTCGACGATCAGCCTCGCCAATCCCAGCCCCAGCGCAGTCACGCCCATGAGGTTCAGCTCGGGAGCCTTGGGATCACCGGGCCGACCGAGCCACCAGCGCGCATCATATTCGCGAAAGCCGGTGGGCTTCACCAGAGGCCGGGTTTCGAATTCGAGACTGTTGGGCGCGGCGACGGCGACGGGCTTGGGAAACATGGAAACCTTCGGCTGATCGACAGTAAGAGGCGACCATCCGGCGCCGATACGAGGCTTGGCAGCGACCGTCACGGGTCCGATCCGCAAGCATCACGATCGGGCGCCGTGTTGCCGCGGACTCGCCAGCAAGCTCTACCAGCCGGCGCCATAAAGGCAAGGCACTCTCGAATCGATCACGTTGTTCGCATCCCGTGACATTTGTTCAACGAAAATCAGAGAAAAGTAACAAAACACGCCGATAGTGAGCGACTGAACTTTAATGGAGATCTTCGCGACATGACGTATCGGCACGCCTTTACGGCCATGATCCGGAAACGCTTTGTGTTTTCGCGCGACCAATCCGGCGCGACGGCTGTGGAATTCGCCATGGTCGCCGCGCCATTCTTCATGCTGATGTTCGCGATTATCGAGACCTTTGCGATTTCCGCGGCCGGCATGTTGCTCGACACCGCGGTCGACGGCGTCGCGCGACAGGTCCTGACCGGTCAGATCCAGCAATCGGATATCGACGAGAAGGTGTTCCGCACCAAGATCTGCGACAAGGTCGACTTCATGCTGTCTTGCGACAAGCTCAAGATCGACCTTCGTACATTCCCCACATTCGGTGACATCCCGACCGACGTTCCCCTGCGGCTGAAAAATGTCGACGACACGAATTTCTGTTTCGATCCGGGCAGCGCCAACTCGATCACCGTGCTGCGCGCGTTCTACGAATGGCCGTGGATCGCGTCGTTTCTTCACGAAATCGCGTCCGACACCAACGGCAACGATATCCTCTTTTCGATCACTGCTTTCATGAACGAACCCTTCGGCGAATTGAAGAGCAGCAAATCCAACTGCTCCTGAGGAAATGATGCGGACGAATCCATCCAGCATATGCCCCCGGGCAACGACCCTGTTCAGCCGCTTCGCGCGTGAGCGCAGCGGCATGGCTGCCGTCGAATTCGCCTTGATCCTTCCGGTGATGTTGTTGCTGTACCTCGGCGGCTTCGAGGCATCGAAGGCACTTGAGGCCAGTCGCAAGGTCGAGACGACGGCGGAGACGGTCGGCAATCTCGTGGCGCGCAACCGGATGATGAACCCGACCGCGATGGGCAATATCTTCAGTATTTCGAGCGCCGTGATGGCTCCGTTTTCACCCGACGCCCTGAAGATCGTCGTGACCGCTGTTCAAGTCGACGACAAGGGCCAGGGCACGGTCGACTGGTCGCAGGCGAACTCGGGCAGCGGGCTGGCGGCCGGCGCGTCCTACCCGGTAGCGCCGGAGCTGTTTTTCGGTACGGCGAGTTATCTGATCGTTGCGGATGTCTCCTATGCCTACGCACCCCTCCTCGATTACACCAATTCCTTTTCCAACATAACATTCAGCAAGGCTTACACTTTCAGACCCCGCCTAAGTAAATCCGTGAAATGGGAAAATTGAATATATTTAGTTTATGAAAACTTGAATACCTCTGACGATACTGACGTTTTCTGATCGAATAAATACGACAGGAAGTACGATGCGGACGCGATTCACTTCTCTTGCCCTGTGGTCGGACCGTCGTGGCAACGTTGCGATGATGTTCGGGCTGACGCTGCCGATCCTGGCCGCTACAATGGCGGCAGCCGTCGATCTCAGCACGATTTACGGCGCCGAACGCAATTTGCAGCAGTCGGCTGACACCGCGGCTTTGGCCGCCGCCAAGGAATACGCCCAATCGGAGGATCCAGGCTTCCTGGCCAAGGTTGCCGAAGGCTATTTCTTCCACAATGCGGGCGAAGATTCGCGCGGCTACACCCAGTTCAGCTACGACGGGGTTCAACTGGTCGGCGGCGACAGGGTTCTGAAGGTCTCGGCGACGCGGCAGCAGCCTACCTGGTTCGGCGATCTTCTAGCATTCGTGACGAACGAAAAGGTCGACTGGCGCAATTTCCCGATTGCCAGTACGAGCGAGGTCGTCCTGGAGAACCTGTCGATCGAGATGGCGCTGGTGCTCGACAATTCGGGATCGATGGGCTCGAGCGTCGGCGGAGCCAAGAAGATCAACACCCTCAAGAGCGCCGCGAAGGACCTCACCGCCGCATTGATGAAGGTGAACGCCACCGCATTTGGCAAGCCGCCGGTGATGATGGGTGTGGTGCCGTTTTCCGGTTCGGTCAACGTCGGCCCGGCCAATATCAACGCGCCGTGGATGGACCGGTTTGGCGAATCTCCGATTCATCACGAGAACTTCGACTGGGCAAGCTGGACCGAGGCGAAGAACGGCAAGTCCGGCGCACCGCTCGCGGAGAAGGTCGGCCTGCAGTGGCGTCGAAAATCGGACGGCCAAGTGCTGACCCGCCAGTGGCTGTTCGAGAACGCGCGGGAACTTGTCAAGGAGAAGGGCAAATACGTCCCCGGCCCCAAGCGTTTCCCCGAGGGATGGGAAGGATGCGTCGAGTCGCGTCCGGAGGGCTTGGCTGTGACCGACGACGCGCCGCTCGCGGGCGCCAGCCTGTTCGTTCCCATGTTCGCGCCGGACGAATACGACTGGTGGGGCTTTACGGGTTGGAAGAACGACTACCTGGCGGACGACAGCGACGGGAAGTCCGCCGGCGCGGCGCAATCTGTTGCCTGGCAACGCGATATGAACAAATATCTGGAATCCACCGCTCCCACGCGTGGAGGAGGGAGTGGACGCGGTCCGAATTTGGGCTGCAGCACGACTCCCATCACGCCGTTGAGCGCGGATCAGTCCACTGTCGATGCCGCGCTCGACAAGATGCAGCCGACCGAGATGACCAATATCCCGGAGGGCATCGCCTGGGGTTGGCGCGTGCTGTCGCCGGGCGCGCCCTTCACCGAGGGTCGAGCGAAGGACGCCAAGGACAACCTCAAGGTCCTCGTGGTGATGACGGACGGCGAAAACACCTATGGGGGCGCTTCCAACGCCAACAGATCCCGCTGGGGCGCCTATGGCTACGGGGAAGTCTGGAGCAGTGGATCGCCTCAGCCCGGACGGATGTTCGACGCCACCACACGAACGATCAAGAAGGCCGATGACAGCCGCTATGTCGAGGCCATGAACGAGATGACCGAAAAGGTCTGCGCCAACGCCAAGAATGACGGGCGCCGGCCGGACGGAACCGACGGCGTCGTGATTTTCACCATCGCCTTCGACGTACAGGACGGCAGCAAGGTGAAGACGCTTCTGGAAGGCTGCGCCTCCTATGGCCTGAAAGATCCGACCACCAAGCTCTATTACGACGCGCAGAACAAGGAGCAGCTGGTTGCCGCCTTCGGGGCGATCACGGATGAGGTTTCGAGCCTGCGCCTCTCGCGCTGAGCGTCGACACGTCGCGATATTGATCGGCCGGAGGGACAACCTTCCTCGCCGACTGGAAGAAGACCCGCCAGACGATTGCATAGGTGGAGGCGCCCGGCGTCTCCTGGCGCCGCGTCATCTTGGTCGGCGGTTTTCCCGCCACCAGATGGTCAGGCCGCTGGCGATCAGGATCGCCGCGCCGATGACGAGGTTCGGCCTTAACGGATCGCCGATCAGCACCACGCTGTAGATGCCGGCAAACAGAACCTGGGCGTAAAGGAACGGCGTCAGCGTCGACGCGGAGGCGTAGGCGAAGCCCTGAACAAGGCAGAAATGCCCAAGCGCGCCGAGCGCGCCGATCCCGAGCATGAGAGCGAATTCCGTCATCGAGGGCGTTTCCCAGACGATCAGAACGGCGAAACTCAGAACGACCGCCCCAACCGCCGTGGTGTGAAAAAGCGTCGCCGCGTTCTCTTCTGGCCCGGACAGAGCGCGGGTCAGCAAATAATAGAGCGAGACGATCACGGCGGCCCCAAGCGGCAGCAGCAGATAGGGATCAGTATCGGCAAAGCCCGGACGGACGATCAACAGGACGCCGCCAAAACCGGCTAGCACCGCCGCGATCCGCGGAAGGCCGATCCTTTCTCCCAGGAAAACAACCGATAGCACCGTCACAAGCACCGGCGCGAAGAACATCACGGCGGTGGCGTCAGCCAGCGGCACCTTGGAGAGCCCGAAATACATTGTGATGGTGGCGCCGAGCAGCGCCCCGCCGCGCGCCAGTTGCAACAGCGGGCGCCGGGTTTTCAGAAAGGTCGTCCCCCGGGTCTTGGCCAGCCACGCGGTCATCAGCACGGCGTGGAAGAAGTAGCGTGCCCAGACGACCTCCAGCACCGGCAACCGCCCGGTCAGGTACTTCGCTCCCGTATCCATGGTGGCGAGCGCAAGGCCGGACAGAATGGTGAGGATGATACCGGCAAGAACGCCGCTCGGCTTGCGCATGAATCGCTCGGCAGGAGAATAAGCCAGTCTCCCATAGTTTCACCCATGGCGCCCTGAAAAGCGAGAGCGAAAGAAGCGGAGAGGAAAGTTCCCGTGCCGAAGCCACGCGGTCGGCTTGAATATACACCTTTAACGTGTATTATTTTCATCTCCTCAATCATGAGGAGATGCACTCCGGACGGAGAGTGGAACATGGGAAACTATGTAGAAGGCGATAGCCTGTCGCAGGGCAAGAACCTGACTCCCGACGAACGGAAGGCGCATCGCGGTGGCCTCGAGCGTTTCCACAAGGGGCTCGAAAAACTGCACAAGGCGGAAGCGGAACTGGCCCGCGTGCGCGCCGATCTTGCCCGCTCCGGCGCCGATCTGAGCGTGAATGACTCGCTGCACTGGTAGGCGGCGAAGACGCCTCCACACCGGCTGGACCACAACCATACGATGTGAATCGATCCTTTGCGATCACCAGGAAATCTATCCGCAGAAGGAATGGCGATATGACCGGAAACGCGACAAGCTCATTCGAAAGCATGTCCCCTGAACAGCAGAAAGCCCATCTCGGCGGGCTGGAAAAATTCCACACGGGGCTGGAGAAGCTGCACATGGCGGAGGCGGAACTTGCGCGCGTGCGCGCTGATCTGGCCCGCTCCGGCATCGACTTGACGGCCCCCGATTCACTGCACTGGTAGCAGTGGGGGTGGATGGCGAGATGCTTCAGGTCCTCTCGTCCGGTGCGCCCCGGGTCCGAAGCGAGAAGGTTACCGCGGACGACCCCGCCGTCTGCCATGCCATCGGCTCCGCCACGCGACCGATTGCTGAAGCCTACGCAAAGGCGACGGGGCGGATTCTTCGCCGCCTTTCATCGTCGGCCCCGCGCCGTTTTGACGACGGCGACGTGATCGTCGCGCTCGCAGACGATCTGACCGACGATATCGTGGACGCGGCGACAGCACCGGGAGCCGGCTCATTGGCCGGCTTCCTGGTCGGCCGCACCTTGGAGGAACTGAGCGCAAAGGCGGTCGCGAGCGCGACGGCGTTGCACAGGCCTTTGGGCGATGCGCCGTTTCGCCTCGACCTGTCCCCCCAGCTTCCCATCGGCATCGTCGAAACATCGGACTTCGCCCTGTGCGGTCGCGCGTCGGACAAGGCGCATTTGCGCCGGCTGCTCGGCCAGGGCGACAGTCTCGTCTCGGTGACCGGCCATGGCGATGGCATCGACGGCGATCTCGGGCCGCTCGTGCTGTGCCCGGTTGACGCGGCCTTCGCCGCGGAGGGCAGGCCCCGCATGCCGACCTGCCGGGTCTCCAATCATTGTCACCGTCTCCACGTCGCCGCTGAAACGGCGGCCTTCGCCGACGCGACCTTGCATCCCGCCGCCGTCAAGGCGCGGGCGATGATCTGGAACACCTGTGTCGGCTGGCCGTCCCGCGACGGCTTCATCGACCGGACCTATGGCGCCGGCTTGCGCCTCGCCGCCTCACCGGCGCTCGGCGCGCTGGTGACGACGGCCAGGATCGTCATCGCCTCACCGGTGTCGATCGACCTTTTGGCCGGCGCGCTCTCGCGCGGCATGCCGATCGGGGAAGCGGTCGCTGCCCACAATCGCGCGCCCCAAGCCCTCGCATCCGGCCATCGGTTTGTGCTGTTCGGCGACCCCCTGCTGCGCATCGCGCCGAAGCCCGATGCGATCAACGACGCGCCGCCCCTTCCCCCATCAGCGCGTCCGGCAATGTCCCCGCCACCGCGTCCGTCGCGGTCGCCTCTCGCGCCTGTCGCCACCGACGCCCGGGACGGACCGGTGCTGGCCGCCCTCGCCACGCTGGCGTCGACCCGCAGCGATGAGACCCTGCGCGCAGCAGCCTTCGCCTGTCTGACTGACGCCTTGGCCAAGGGCGCGCTCGAAGGCGTCTGGGTCCGCGCGAGCAAAGCGTCGACGCGCGGCGAGGTGCCCTGCCCCCATTGCGCGAGCCTTTCGACCCATCTCAGGCTCGACGGATCGTCAACCGTCAGGCAACGGCTCTTGACGATCTGCCGCCGCTGCGAGGTCGCCGCCGACACGCCGCCGGTGACACGTTTCACAGCCCATCTCGACACCGGCGGCGTCTGGCGGTTGCGGGGAAAGCGTCCCCTGGCGAGCAACTGGCTCGGATCGCTCGTCGCCCGGCGCTGCGAGCCCTTCGCGACGATCGTCGAGCCGTGGCCGGCCGATGCCGCGGGGCGCCCCCGCACGAGCGTCGATTGCGGCCGGTTCCAAGGCGCGGCACCGATGACGCTCGCCGCCATGTTCTACGCGCGGCGACAACTATCGATCTTCTCGCGCCCGCTGCCAGCGAAGCCCGAGGATGTGGCCTCATGACCAACCCGTCCGACCCGCCCGTGGCCGTGTTCGCCCCCTCCTATGCGCTGTCGCTTGCCAAGCTCGTCGGCTTCCTCGCCGTGGTCATAGCGCTCGTTTGGGTTATCGGCACGCGCGACGGGCCGTTGCTGTTCGCGGCGACGCTGGGACTCGGCCTGATCTTCGCGCATGGCCTGGAATTGCAGCACGAGGCGCTGCACGGAATTCTCCTGCGCGGCGAAACCGCCAACCGCCTTGCCGGATCGCTGCTCGGCGCGCCGATGCTTGCAAGCTTCACCGACACCCGTGTCCGCCATCTCCATCACCATCGCCATGTCGGCACGCCAACCGACGTCTTCGATCGAAGCTGCCGGGATTTCACCAACCGGCGCGCCATCCTCCTCCATATCTTCGATCCCGCTCGCCTGCCGGCGTTCCTGCACGCGACGTTCATGCTGGCGCGGGGCGGCTGCACTGGTCCGTTCGGCGCCAAATCGCTCGCCCGGGCGCGGACCGAGCATCTGACGCTCGCCGCGCTCGCTATCGGGCTGATCGTCATCGGTGGAATTTTCGCGCCGCGGCTCCTCGTCCTCGGATGGCTCGTCCCGGCCTTCCTCATCGCGCCGCCGCTGCACTTCCTGATGACCGCGCCGGAGCATCTCGGCCGCGATCCGACGTCCCGCGATCTGACGGCAAACACCCGCTCCTATCGCGCGCCAGCGCTGTGGAGCTATCTGGTCAATTACGACAATTACCATCTCGAGCATCACCGTTACCCGGCATTGCCGTTTCATCGCCTGCCCGCGCTTCATGCGCGGCGGATGGGCGAGCATCCCGGCGGATCCGGCTATGGCGCCGCGCTCGGCGAGGTCGCGGCGGCGATCGCCGCCTGCCGGCGAACGGGCTGACCCGGCATGTGCGCGATCGCGGGGTGCATCTCCTTCGCCGACGCGCCGGACTGCCGTGAACTGCTGGCGGCGATGCGCCATCGCGGCCCCGACGCGTGCCGCCAATTCGTGCACGGGAGGGTCGCGATCGGTGCCGCGCGCTTGGCCATCGTCGATGCCGAACATGGCGCGCAGCCGATGCGGGACCCCGAAAGCGGCACCGCCGTCGTCTTCAACGGCGAAATCACCAACGCGGCCGAACTCCGCGAGGAGCTGAGCCGGCGCGGCCATCGCTTCCGCGGCCGTTGCGACACGGAAGTCGTGCTCGCCGCCTTCGTCGCCTGGGGCGAGGCCGCGGCGGATCGGCTCACCGGCATGTTCGCGATCGCCGTGAGATTTCCCGATCGCCTGCTGCTGCTTCGCGACCGACACGGCATCAAACCACTCGCCTTCCATTGCGACGCGCGCAACGACAGCTTCCTCTTCGCCTCCGAGGCGAAAGCGATCGCCGTCGTCCTGCCGCAGCCGCCAAGCCTCGACCTGACAACCCTTGCTGATTTCGCTGTCCTCGGAACGCCGGTCGACGGCGCCACCTTCTTCGAGACCATCACCGAACTGCGTCCGGGTCACATGATGGCGGTGACCTGGCAGGACCGCGTCCGCACCGGACCGCAGCGGACCTTTGCCGGTTCGGCACGGGCCGCCACGGCAACCCCGGCGGCAAGGGTAAGGGAAGCGCAAGCGGACGAACGCTTCGAAGCCGCTCTGATCGCGGCGGTTCGCCGGCATTGCGTCGCCGACACGGAGATCGTCGTCAGCCTGTCCGGCGGACTGGACTCGGCCGTGCTGGCACTGGTCGTGGCGGAGCAGGCCGGTCGCCCGCCACGGACCTTCACCGTTGCCGAGAATGCGGATCATCCGGATGCGGTCGCCGCCGAAAGGCTTGCCCGATCGCTCGGCGCCGAGCATGAATTCCTCGCTGTGTCGTTCGACGCGTTTCTGGCGGCGATCCCGGCGACGCTCCGCGCCGTGGAACAACCCGATCTCGCCGCCGGGCCGCTCTTCGCGCTGCTTTGCCATCGGATCGGCCTGACCGCCCGCTGCTGCCTGAATGGCGAGGGCGCCGACGAACTCATGGGGGGTTATGCGGCTTATCGGACACCGGAACGATCGCTCGCTGCCATCGAGACGGCGTTGCGGCGCGTGCGCCGGGCCGAGCTGACGCCGCGCGAAGGCGTGTTCACCCGGATCGAGGCGCTGCGTGCGGCGGAAAACAGCAGCGGCCTGCGCGATGCCCTTCTTGCCCACGATCGCGCCGATCCGCTGGAGCGCGGCCATCTGCAGCCGGTCGACCGACTCTCCATGGCCGCCTCGGTCGAAATGCGGGTTCCCTATCTCGATGACGATCTCGGGCAACTGCTGGAAGCCCTGCCGCCCTCGGTGGTCGTTGGCCCGCCGGGCGCGTCCGGCAAGGCGATCCTGCGCCGCTTCGCGGCCCACCGCTACGGCGAGCGCGCCCGCGCCATCGTCACACGGCCGAAGCTGATGATGCCGGAGGCCGCACGCGGTCACCTCACCCGGTTTCGCGGACTGTGTGAGCGCGCCATCCCCGATCGCGCTCTCCAATCCTCCGAATTCGGCGGTCTCTTCGACGATAAATCGGATTTTGTACTGTTCGAGATGTTTCGCCGTCAGGTCTTCGCCAAGGGCGAACTGTCCGACATCCAGGAGGTCATGGCGGAGATGGCGGGGCGGCCCGAAGCAGCGCGGGCGGCCCCGTGAGCCCGCCTGCTCCTCTTCGAATGGGTTTCTGCGGCGCCGGCTGGGTGGTTCGCAACTGCTACCGGCCGGCCCTGGAAGCCCTTGGCGGTCGGATCGTCGTCGCGGTCGTCCTCGAGCCCGCCCCGGCGGCGCGAGCGACGGCCCAAGACCTGTTTCCCGAGGCCATGGTGGTGTCGACGCGCGAGGATCTGTTGGCGGCGCCGGTCGAGGCCATCGTCGTCGCTTCGCCGAACCCTTGCCATGTCGACGACACGGAAGCGTTTCTCTCGGCCGGCCTCGCCTGCCTGGTCGAAAAGCCGGTGCTGCGTGGCACCGCCGAGCGGGCGCGCCTGACAGCCGCCGGCCGTCGCGGCGGGGCGGCGCTCGCCGCCGGAGTCGCCTGCCGTCACCGCCCCGACGTCCGCCGTTGGCTGGAGGGCGCAGCAACAATCGGCCCGCTCCGGCGGCTCGATCTAACCTGGCATCGCCATCGCGGCGTTCCGGCGACCGCCTGGCACCTAGCGGACTCGCCCGGCTGGACCGGCGTCTTCGCCGATCTCGGCTCACACCTTGTCGATCTGGCCGGCGCCGCGCTTGGCTGGCGTACCGACGGGCTGGACATTCGTTTCGCGCGCCAATCCCGTACGGGACACACCGCGCCCGCGGCGTGGTACGACGGGACAGCGCTAGAGGTCATGCCAAGCGCCACCGGCGTCGCCGCCCGGTTCGAGGCGGAGTTGCGCGTTGCAGACTGCGTCGTTCATCTCTCGGTTCGCTGGCTCGACGACACGCCGGGCGACGTGGTTCGGCTCGACGCAATCGGCGACGACGGCGCCTGCCGGCTCCACGGCCTGTTCGGTTTCTCGACCGAGCGCCGGACCCCGCATCAGCGCGTCACCCTGCGGCGACGCGGCAAGGGGCCGGAGATCGACGATTTCACGCCCGGGCCGGCTCTTCATGTGGAGGGTTTCGTGGCAATGCTCGACGTATTTCACTACCGCGCCGCCGCCGGATGGCGAGAGGAACCAGACCTCGCCTTTGCAGCCAGACTCGGCGATGCGATCGAAACGGCGCTTCGATGAGCGCACTCCTCGCCGTCGACCTTGGCGGGACGTTTTTGCGGGCGGCGCTGGTCGGCCCGAAGGACGATATCCGCCGTCGGATCGGCACGATCCCGACACCGCCTCGGGCGACGGACTGTGCCCGCACGATCGCCGACGCATGGGAAGCGGCCGGGCGGCCGGAGCGCGTCGCCGTCGCGGCGGCGCCCCATTGCGACGCGGCGGGTCGGGTGGTCCGCTGGCCGAACCGTCCAGCTTATGAGGGCGAGGCGATCCTTCCCCCCGATCTTCTGGGCCGAATCGACATTCGCATCCTCGACGACGCGGCGGCCGCCGCCCTCGCCGCGCATCCGATGGGCACGCCGGACACGGCGCGCGAGACCACGGTCGCCATCGCGATCGGCACCGGGATCGGCGGTGGCGCGGTTGTCGACAGCCGCCTCCTGACCGGCCGAAGCGGCGCGGCGATGGCGGTCGGGCATATCAAGGTTCCCGCCGCCAGCGGTCTCGTCTGCGCCTGCGGCGAGGTCGGCTGCCTGCAGGCCGCGGCGTCCGGCCGGGCCTTGCGCCGCATGCTGGGCAAGTCGGATGCGGAAGCCTTCGACATCTTCGCGCTTCCAGCATCGATCCGCGATCCGGTTCTGGACCGCGCGGCCGATGCTGTCGCCGAGGCATTGGCGATCCTCGCCCGGGTGTTCGATCCACACAGGCTCACCATTTGCGGCGGCCTCGGCCTGTCGCCCTTGTTCGATCTCTGCGCCAAACGGTTCACCACCAGCGGCGGATTGCCGCCACCGGTCCGGCATCCACACGGCGTCGATGCCGCGCTCATCGGCGCCGCCCGCGCGGCATTTCGATCACTCGCTTGACGCGCGCAGCTACCTCCATAATACTACTTAAAGTTACATTCGAGGTATCGATGCACGCCGATTTCGCCTCCCGCATTCCTTCCTGGCCCCGCTTCGACGAAGCGGACGAAGCCGCGCTGATCGATGTGCTCCGGTCGCGGCGCTGGTGGCGCGGCAATGGCGATGTCGGCGACCGTTTCGAAACGGCTTTCGCCGAGTTTCTCGATATACGCCACGTCCGCGCAGTCTCCCACGGCACGGCGGCGCTGGAACTGGCGTTCGCCGCCCTCGGGATCGGCGCCGGCGACGAGGTCATCGTGCCGGCCACGACCTTCATCGCCACGGCCTCAGCGGTCCTCAGACTCGGCGCCTGGCCAATTCCCGTCGACGTCGAGAAGGACACGCTCAATATCGACGTGGCGCTGATCGAAGCGGCGATCGGGCCGCGCACCCGCGCCATCGTGCCGGTGCATATGGCCGGTCAGGCGGCGGAAATGCTCGAGATCATGGCGATCGCCCGCCGCCACGGCCTGTCGGTCGTCGAGGACGCCGCCCATGCCCATGGCGCCCGCGCCTTCGGTCAGGCGCTCGGCGCGATCGGCGACGCGGCGATCGTCAGCTTCCAGTCCGGCAAGCTGATGACCTGCGGCGAAGGCGGCGCGCTGGTCACCAATCGCGCCGACATCGCGGCCGAGAGCTTCGCGCTGCATTCCTGCGGCCGGCCGAAGGGCGACACGGACTATCGGCATATGATGCCGGCCACCAACATGCGCCTGACCGAGTTTCAGACCGCCCTGCTCCTCGGCCAGCTTCGCCGCCTGCCGGACGAAATGGCGCGGCGCGACCTGATGGCGCCGTTCTTCGAGACGCAGCTCGCCGAGGCGGGTTTACGACCGCTGGCGACGCGCCCCTATGTCGAGCGGCACGGCCGCTACATGGTGCTGGCCTGGTTCGACCCGGCCGATTTCGGCGGCCGCGACGCGGGCGCGCTGTCAGCCGAATTGCGGGCGATGGGAATTCCGGCGTTTCGCTGTTTTCCGCCGGTACACCGGACTGAAATGTTCGCGCCCGGCGCGCTTCGCAGGCTTGCCGGCGTTACCGGCGCGCCGCCCGACTATGCCGCCTTGCCGACACCGGTCGCCGACGCGGCGGCCAAATCGGTCATCTGCTTCTCGCACACGCTGTTGCTCGGCGGCGAAGCGTTGCTCGCCGACATCGCGGCGGCACTCGCCTCGCTCGGAACCGTAGCACCGGCAGGCGCCCGGTCCGCCCGGTCCGCCATTCCGGCGTAACCCCGATGGGTCGCCCCGAGGTCGGCTTCACGGAATTGTCGGACGCTTTCAGCGAGACCCGTTTTGAGGAGAGTGACGGCGCGGTCGTCGGCTTCGCCAGCTTTCAGGCAGCGGCGGCACACGCGACGGCGGCGGCATTCGCGGCGGGCGAAACGCGCGGGCATCGGCTGGAACCCGGCGCCACGGTGCTCCTCGCCGAAGACACCGGACTGCCGCTCTTATCGAAAATCATCGGCCTCTGGGATGTCGGCGCCATCCCACTGGTCGCGCCCACTGGCGCAAGCGCGGCGAGCGCCGCATTGACGAACGAGATCGGCTGGCGCTGGGACGTAGAGCGACCGATGCGGCGTGGCGAACACGACTCAGCACGCGTCCGCCCCGAGGGCGCCGACTCGCTCGCGATTATCCATCTGACGTCGGGGTCGACCGGCGCGCCGAAGCTTGCGCCGCGCAGCGTCGCGAGCCTCCTTGACGAGGCGGCGCGCTACCGCGCCCGCTACGGATTCCAGGCGGGCGAACGCGCGCTCGTCGCCGCGCCGATCGGCCATTCCTTCGGCTTCGGCGCTCTGCTGGGGCTCGTCGCGTCGGGTGCGATCATCCGTGTTCCGTCGGTGTTCAACGCCCGCCGGCTGGCGCGCGCTCCTCGCCGGTTGCTACGCTGTCGTCATCCTCACCGCCCCGATGGCGCGACTACTCGTCGCGGCCGCCCGCCGGAGCGACGTGCCAGCCGCTCCCGCGTTGCGGCTGGCGATTGCCGGGGCCGGCCCCGTCTCCGATGCCCTGTCGGCGAATTTCGCGGCGATGTTCGGCTGCCCGCTCGGCCGCAATTACGGCTGCAGCGAAACCGGCGCGACATTCGGAGACCCGGCGGCGCTGCCCGAAGGCGTCATCGGCCGGCCTTTCGACGACGTTCGTATCCTCAGCCCGTCCGGCGGCGAGACTGCCGAACTCGTCCTCGACCTCGGCCACGCGGTCCTCGCCAACACGGAGCGGCCGCTTTCCATCTGGCGGAGCGGCGACAACGCCCGCCGCCTGCCGGACGGGACGATCCGCCTGCTCGGCCGGCGCGACGCCCGGTTGAAGGTCAATGGCCAAACGATCGAGGCCGATTGCCTGATCAGCGCTGCCCGGGTCGTGTCGGGGGTCAGCGACGCGGTCGCCCTCGTTCTCCAGGCCCCCTCGGCGCCCGACCGCGACTATCTGGCCCTGGTTTGCGAGGGCAACGGGATCGCGCCCGGCCGGCTAGCGGCGGCGGTCGCCGAGCGGGGCGGGGCGATGCCGCAAGCGATCGCGACGCTCAAGCGCTTTCCCCGCACCGCCGCCGGCAAGCCGGACCGCGCGGCGCTCGCAGCGGCGGTGGTCTCGGGCAAGGCGAGGCGGATCGCTTGCCCGTCCGCCGAGCACCGCCAGCCGAACGCCCGCTTGCCGGATGACCCCGTACCGGCCGGGATCAAATGACCGGCACCGACGCCGCGGCGCCGAGCCCGCCCGGCGCGACGGCGCTGCTGCTGCCGCATTTTTCGCCGGCCCCCGACGGCGTGCGGACCGTCGGGGGCCGGATCGTGCGGCTAAATCCCGACAGGACGGCATTCGCCGCGAAGCTCGCGGTCGAAACACCGCTCGACGCGCTGCCCGACACAGAGGCCGGCGCGGAGCGCACCCTTGCCGGTCTCGTCCGAAGCGGCCTCGCCATCGTGCTGCCGCCACCGGTCGAAGCGGATTGCAGCGCCGGGGTTGATCTCATCCTGTCACCGCATGTGGACGACGCGGCGCTATCGCTCGGCGGCACGCTCGCATACGAGCGCAGCGACGGACGGCGCCGCATCGTCTGCAACATCTTCTCCGACCAGGCCTATCAGAGCGGGCTGCGGGCGCCGGCCGCCGCGCTTGCCGCGCTCGCCAGGGACGAGGACCGGCTAGCCGGGCGCATCCTCGGCTATGAAAGCCGCGATTGCGGCCTCCCCGGCGCGCAAGACCGCCACCGCCTGCCACTCGCCCGCACGCTCGGCTGGACGGAGGCAAGCGTCCGGGCTGAGGCGCGGTTCCGCCGGGAGATCGTCGATCTCGCGGCGCGCATTCTGGACCTCGTTTCGCCGGAGCCGGCGACGGGCGATGTCCGGCTGTTCGCCCCGGCCGGCATCGGCGGCCATCTCGACCATCTCCTCGTCCGGCTCGCCATGGGGGACCTCCTCACCGACGGCGCGCTCGATCCGGCCGGCGTGCAATTCTACGAGGATCTGCCCTATGCGGCGGCGAACATGCCCGGCCCGGCCGCGCCCGCCGGCTTTGCCCCGGCGCTCCAAGTGATCGGCGCGCCGGCCCTCGCCGCCAAGCTCTCGGCGCTGCGGGTTTTCCGGACCCGGCTGCGCGGTCCGCAGATCGCGCTGTGCGGCCGGCACGCGGTTCTCATCGCGGGCGAAAACGGCGCGGCGGAGCGGGTTTTCCGCCATTGCGGCACAGGGAGACACGTCGCAACGATGGACAGAAACGCCGCGCTCGGCTCTATGGCCCCATGACCGCTGACGATCACCCCCGCGCCGATCCCTCACCGCCCGCCGCCGACGTCCTCGCCGATGTCGCCAAGGCGACGAGCTTGCGCGAAGGCCGCGAGGGCATCGCGACGGTCCTACGGATCGTAGCAAGCGACGGCCCGCTGGCGCTGCGCGATCTGGCGCGGCTGGTGCGAATGCCGCTGCCCGTGGTCAGCGCCATCCGCCGCGAGCTGGAAACCCTGAAGCTTCTGGAGCGCGGCCAGGGCGTCGCCCTGTCCGCGACGGGCCGCGCCTTCGCCCGCGACGAACTCGGCCTCGAAGCGCCGCAACCCGAACCCGCCGCGCCCGGCAGTCCGGCCCGGCCCCCGCGCGCCCGCCCGGCGGACGATGCCGGCGACACGCTCGATCCCGTCCTCGCGCCGCTGCTGCCGGCGATGGAAACCCATCTCGCCGACGGGCCGAAGGTCGACGTCACCCTCGACCAGGCCCCCTGCACCGCCGAGACGGCGCTCCGGCGCGCTTTCGCCATGCTTCAGGCGGGCGCGCTCGCCGGCCGGCACATTGTGCTTCTCGGCGACGACGATTCCCTGTCGATCGCCATCGGCCTCGTCGCCGGCACTGTGTCCGCTCCGCCCCGCCGGCTGACCGTGCTGGAGATCGACCCCGAGCGCCTTGCCCATCTGGAGCACGGCGCGGCACGCGTCGATTTCGCCTTCGAGCGGATCGTCCACGACATGCGCGACCCGATGCCGGAGGCGCTGCAAGGCGGCTTCGACGTGATGGCGACCGACCCACCCTATACGCTGCCCGGCATGGCGTTGTTCGTCGCGCGCGGCATCGAGGCGCTGGCGGTCGGCCCCGGCCTGCCGGTGTTTTTATCCTATGCCGATCTTTCCCCCGACGACCGGCTCGATCTGCAGGCACGGCTGACCGAGCTGGGGCTGGCGGTGCTTCGCATGCGCCCGTCCTTCAACCGCTATGGCGGCGCGTCGATCCTCGGCTCGGTCGGGCAGCTGATCGAGTTGTCGACCACCAGCCGGACCGCTTCGCCGATCGCCGGCCGGCGCTTCGACGGCGCGATCTATACCGGCGAAATCCGCCCGCGCCTGCGCCGCTATCGCTGCAAGGCCTGCGCCGCGCTGGTGCCGGTCGGCGCCGATCAGGCCGTCACCACCATCGAGGCACTGAAAGAGGCCGGCTGCCCGCAATGCGGCGTCCACACCTTCGAACGCCAGCGCGGCGGCAAGAAGGGCCGCGGCGGGTAGGTTGGTGCGAGCGTGGCTGGCTTCCGAGAGGCGCTATCGGGATACTTGCCAGCGCTGGACGATCTGTTCGGCGAGGATTGTCAGGTCTGATGCGGCAAGATCAGGGGTCGGCACCTCGGCGGCAGGCAGAATAGCGTTGTGGGGACGGGTAATCAGTGCCCCCCGGCAGCCAGCCGCCTGGGCGCCGATCGTATCCCACAGATGACAGGCGACGAGGCAAAGGTCCGAGGTCTCCACGTCCATGTTCTCTGCTACCAAACGATATGTTTCGGGTGCCGGCTTGAATTTGCGAACCGCCTCGACGCTAAAGGAGCGTTCGAAGAATTCTCCAAGCCCGGCACGTTCGAGCGGCGTGGGAGAAGCCCCGCTTGCCGAATTCGTCAGGGTCACCAGACGGAAGCCTGCATCGCGGAGTCGGCTCAGCGCCGGAACCGCATCCGCATGCGCGGGCATCGCGGCCATCCGTTCCTTCAACTCGTCGACGTCCCCGTCCGCAATCGTGACACCCCGGGTCGTCCCGATCATCTGCAATGTCCCGACCCCCAGCGCGCCGAACGGCGTGTAGAGGCCGGACAGCGTCATCGTCTGCGAATAGAGGATCAGCTGCGCGAACCACTCCCGCATCACGGCACCGTCTCCGAACACGCGTGCAAACAGCGGCTCGAGCGTGGTGATGTCGAGAAGCGTCTCGTTCACGTCGAAGACGACGATCGAAGCGGGGTTGTCGTCGCGCATGGGGTTTTCCTTTCAATTTGACGGGCGCAAGGCGGCTACCGTCCGGCCGCTTTCCGGTCACCCTTCAGCCATTTGATCGCATCCGGATAGTCGAACACCAGCGACACCACATTGGTCGCGAGCAGGACCCACAGATACGCATCATAAACACCCACCGCCTGGGGCCGGGCAAAGATCAGAAGCAGGATCAGCAAGGTCCACGGAATGAGATGCGGCAACGCCATCAATTTGGAAAAGCCGCGGTCGTAAAGGATCACCGGCAGATTGAGCAGCATCGCGATATTGGCCAAGAGCGCGATCCAAACGCCCATCGGCTCGCTCAGGAAAAACAGGCTGACCATGTTGATCGGGGCCAGCCAGACTCCCACCCAGATTTGCACCCATCCGGGCAGCGATCTGTAAGTGTCGGTCCACAAAGAAGTTGAATGATATGAATCGTTTGTGATTCCATGCTGTTGATTTGATTCGACGAGGGCATGGAAGCGATGTGGACGAAAGCAAACCGCGGGAAA
>NZ_JAZHLK010000041.1:0-32020 GCF_036549515.1 Aurantimonas sp. E1-2-R+4
GACCTGTTCGAGCCCGAAGAATGTTGGAACTACCTCAAGGCCGCTGGCTATGTTGCAGATTAATCGCCTGACGCTCTAGTGGATCGGCTCGCCCGTAGCTCTCGTAACAGGCAATATAATCCGTCATGCCCGCCTCCCGAAGCATTACGAAGAGCGGAAACTGCTCACATGCCTTGGGGTCGTCGAGCCGCGTCCGCTGGAACCGGACCTGATGCTTGACCAACTGGTAGAATGGCGCCTTCTGGAATTGCGACGACTTCGCCGCCGCGCGCGGAATTGACTGGCTTCGGCAAGTATCGCTCGCCATATCCCATGTCATGTCAAGGGCGCCGAGAACGGGATGAAGCAGCAGGCCGCCGACATTGATGCGGCAGACCGGTACGCCGCCTGTGATCAGCCGCCGGCCGAGTTCGCGCACCGTTTCGCTGAGATCGCCATCGTGTAGCGCCCGGTCCAGCAGCCAATCGGCAATGCCGCGGAACAAAAGGGATTCTGGCATGGCCCCGCAGCTCCCTCGGCCTACGTTGAAAAGCACCGCTCGGCCGGCCTGTGATGGCAACGATGATGCAGAACTTTTCGTAACGGAATAAGAGCGTAGCGAATTCATTGCATTCAGGCGAATCTGGATATCGGACCACAGGGTATCTCGCTAGATAGTCTGTTCCGAATTGGGTCATTCCCCGATAGGGCAAGGCGCAGAATAACCTCTTGGCCTTGCGCCTTGCTCCGCCCCGCGCCTTGCGCTATAGGCACCCCGTCCGCGCAGACACCCTTGGAGGCAGCGCGGAGTTGAGCGGTCTGGTCGGCTTTTGCCGACGGGTCCGCTTTTCGTCGTTTCGGACAAGACGTCCGCGCGACCACCTCGCAAACAAAAGGATATAGCCATGAGCGAGACCTTCACGGTCAAAGCCGAGGCGCGCGACAAGGTCGGCAAGGGGGCCGCCAGACATCTTCGCCGCTCCGGAATGATTCCCGCCGTCATCTACGGCGACAAGCAAGATCCGCAGCCGATCGCCATCCCCTACAAGGAAACCTTTCTGGCGTTGCACGCCGGCGGTTTCATGACCCATGTCGCAACGATCGAGCTGAACGGCAAGAAGATCCAAGTGCTGCCGAAAGACTATCAGCTGGAGCCGATCCGCGACTTTCTGATGCATGTCGACTTTCTGCGCGTTTCCGCAAAGACCCGCGTGACCGTCGAAATCCCGGTTCACTTCGAGAACGAGGACGATGCGCCGGGCCTGAAGCGCGGCGGTGTTCTCAACGTCGTGCGCTATACGGTCGAGGTTGTCGCGCCGGCAAGCGCCATTCCCGAGGCGTTTACCCTGGATCTCACCGGCCTCGAGATCGGTGCGTCGATCCATGCGTCGGCGCTGACGTTGCCGAAGAACGTCGATCTGACCATTACGGACCGCGATTTCACCATCGCGACGATCGCGGCCCCGGCCGCGCTCCGGTCGGAAGAAGATGAGGCAGCGGCGGAAGCCGAGGCGGCTGACGCAGTCGAGGCGACCGAGGTTGCTGATGGCAACGCTGAGAACGAGTCCGGCGAGGACAAGTAAGCGGCCGGCTCCACCGAGCCACGTTCACGAGAAAAAGGAGCCGGGCGATGTTGCTGATCGCAGGATTGGGCAATCCCGGCTCCCGCTACGCCGGAAATCGCCACAATATCGGGTTCATGGCGATCGACGAGATCGCCAGGGACCCGTCCTTCTCCCCTTGGTCGAAGAAATTTTCCGCCGAGATCGCCGAAGGCCAAATTGGGGCTGAGAAGGTGCTTCTCGTCAAGCCGCAGACCTTCATGAACGAGTCCGGCCGCTCGGTCGGCGAGGCGGCGCGCTTCTTCAAGATCGAGCCCGCGAACATCGTCGTCATCCATGACGAACTCGATCTGGCGCCGGCCAAACTGCGGGTGAAGACCGGCGGCGGCAATGGCGGCCATAACGGGCTTCGATCGATCGACGCCCATCTCGGCACCAAGGATTATAAGCGCGTGCGCCTCGGTATCGGCCACCCCGGCAGCAAGGACGCCGTCACGCCGTACGTCCTCGGAGACTTCGCCAAGGTGGACCGGGAATGGCTCGATCCGCTGATCGAGGCGATTGCCCGTCACATCGACAGTTTGGTCGCCGGCGATGATGCCCTGTTCATGAACAAGGTGAGCGTTGCCACCGGGTCGAGTGAGCCGACGGGCGCCAAGGGCGCGTCGGCGGGACCTGCCAAGCGCCAGGGCAACGGCAAGAGCCAAAGCCACATTCGCCAGGCACGCGGCAGCGGCCCGGCGGTGACGCTGCCGGACAAGGGTCCGATGGCCGAGATGCTGAAACGAATTTTCGGGTCGAAGGACTGAGCGGGGCCGAAGCTCTGCCGGGATCGCCCCGCACGAAGACAAGGACCAGAACCCATGGGTTTCAGATGCGGTATCGTCGGCCTGCCGAATGTCGGCAAATCGACGCTGTTCAACGCGCTCACCAAGACCGCCGCCGCGGCGGCCGCCAATTATCCATTCTGCACCATCGAGCCGAATACCGGCGACGTGCCGGTGCCGGACGCGCGGCTGAAGGACATCGCCCGGATCGCCAAGTCGGCGGCGATCATCGCCACGCGGATCACCTTCGTCGACATCGCCGGCCTGGTGCGCGGCGCGTCGAAGGGCGAAGGGCTCGGCAACCAGTTCCTCGCCAATATCCGCGAGGTCGACGCGATCGTGCATGTGCTGCGCTGCTTCGAAGATGACGACATCGTCCATGTCGAGGGGAAGATCGACCCCGTCGCCGATGCCGAGACGGTCGAGACCGAGCTGATGCTATCGGACCTTGAGAGTCTTGAGCGACGCACCGTCGCCACCCGCAAGAAGGCGGCCGGCAAGGACAAGGAGGCGCAGCAGGCGCTCCCGGTCATGGAGGCGGCGCTGGAGAAGCTGCAGGCCGGCGAACCGGCGCGCGTGCTGCTGGCTGGGTTGGACTCGGAGGAGCGGCGCGAGTTGCGCAACCTCAACCTCTTGACCTCCAAGCCAGTGCTCTATGTCTGCAACGTCGCCGAGGATGATGCGGCCACCGGCAACGCGCATTCCGAGGCAGTGGCGGCGATGGCCGAGCGTCAGGGAGCGCGAACCGTGGTGATTTCGGCGGAGATCGAGTCGGAAATTGCCCAGCTTCCAGCTGAGGAAGTCGGGGACTATCTGGAGGCGATGGGACTGAGCGAACCCGGCCTCGACCGGCTGATCCAGGCCGGCTACGAACTCCTCGACCTGATCACCTACTTTACCGCCGGCCCCAAGGAAGCGCGCGCCTGGACTGTCAAGCGCGGGTCAAAGGCACCGCAGGCGGCCGGCGTTATCCATACCGACTTCGAAAAAGGCTTTATCCGCGCCCAGACGATCGGGTTCTCCGATTTCGTCGAGCTCGGCGGCGAGACCGCGGCCAAGGAAGCCGGCAAGGCCCGCGACGAGGGCAAGGAATATGTCGTCCAGGACGGTGACGTGCTGATGTTCAAATTCAACAATTGAACCCAACTGACTGGTTTTGATTCGCGATTGCCTCCGTTGTGGCCGCCAGAGGCTGATGTAGGAAAGGACGACAGTGCGCGCATTCGAGGATTTCACCGAAGGGCTGGAGATTGCCATCGGCCCCTACGAGGTCACGAAGGAGGAGGTGATCGAATTCGCCCGCGAGTTCGATCCGCAGCCGTTCCACCTGGACGAAGACGCGGCGAAGGCGAGCATGCTCGGCGGTCTGTCGGCGTCAGGTTGGCACACCTGCGCGATGATGATGCGGATGATGGCCGACGCTTATGTGCTCGACTCCACATCGCAGGGGGGGCCGGGCGTCGATTTTGTCAAATGGCGGCGTCCGGTTCGCCCGGGCGACACCCTGTCCGGAACCGCCCGCGTGCTCTCCACGCGCCAGTCGGCCAAACGTCCGACGATCGGGCTCGCCCGTATCTCCACTAAACTCCGCAATGGACGTGACGAAACCGTTCTGGAAAGCGAACACACGCTGTTTCTCCTGACCCGCGAGGCCGCGGCGGCATGAGTTACTGGGAGACGATCACCGTCGGCGAAACGATCGAACTCGGCTCGCACTGCTTCGACGCGGACGCCATCAAGCAGTTCGCGGCGAAGTACGACCCGCAAAGCTTTCATCTCGATGAGGAGGCCGCAAAGGCTTCGATGTTCGGCGGGCTCTGCGCCTCCGGCTGGCACACCGCCGCGGTGTGCATGCGGCTCAATGTCGATACCCGCGCCGCCCAAGCCCGCGAATGGATCGCCGCGGGCCATCCGGCACCGAAAATGGGCCCCTCCCCCGGCGTCACTAACCTTCGCTGGCTGAAACCGGTCTATGCCGGCGATACAGTGACCTTCCGTCAAACCGTAACGGCGAAGCGGAAATCCGCCAGCCGCACAGGCTGGGGCGTCCTGGAATTCACCACGATTGGCGTGAATCAGCACGGCGAGTCGGTGTTTTCCTTCGATGGAGCGGCATTCAGCGGCACGGATTGACGCCTACATGTGAGCCCGGCAAGCCGCTCAAACGTTGCGGATGCATCTCATTCGCTCCCTCGGCGACCGGGGCGGAACTTGTTCCGTCCCCAGCGTCCTGGCTGCCCGGCAACTGCCTTTGATTCGCTACGGCAGTTGCAAGATAAAACGAATATAATTCACGACTTCTTAGTGCGTCATCGGCTTTTATGCAACCCAGTACCTGGGGGCCATGACGGTAATTCTCTATGCTTACGATCTTCACCGGACGGAATGGTTCGAAATCGACAGACACAGATTCGGTCGTACTGCGCCGCTTTCGCGGCGTTCAGATCAATAACATTCTAAAATTCACACCGATCATGATGCTCGGCAACGTGGTCAGTGCGGCCATCACATTTCCCGTGGCGTTCAATGCCGGCCTGGCGTGGATATTTCTGGTTTGGTGCGTACCGCTTCTCTATTTTGTAGCGACGGCTATCCGGTCGTCAGATCGCATTCGTGAGCGGGGCGGTCTGGAAACCGCTTCGCAGCGCGCGTTGAATCGCGCCAGGGTATCGGCGTTGCTGCTGGGGTCTTGGTGGTCACTGACCGCCATCCTCATCTATCCCGCGGCGAGCAGCGATGGGAAGGCGATCGTCGCCACGATCATGGTGGGTTTGATCTCCGGTGGCGCCTTCTCGCTGTGCGCGCTCCGACCGGCGATGATGAATTACATGGTTCCGATTATCGCGGGTGGAGCCTTCGCCCTGTTTCTGTCTGGAAGGCCGCACGATTATCTGTTCGCGGTCTTGCTCTGTGCTTTCTCTTTTATCGTCGTTCAAAGCGGAATCGGTCGCGGGCGGTTGATCAAGGAGAATTTCGATGATCGGCAGAAGCTCGCCGAACAGTCGGCCATCATCGAACTCTTGCTGCGCGAGTTCGAGGAAGGGACCAGCGACTGGCTGTGGGAAATCGACTCGTTCGGCAATTTGGGCCGCGGAACCGAGCGCTTTTTGCAGTTCTGCGGTCGGGGCACCGACGACATTCGGCCCGACGGTGACATGCAATTGGAATCCGTTCTCGCATCCGCTGGCCGGGCCACTGATGGTCTCGCCGCGATTTTGGGCCATCTGACCGCAAAGACGCCATTTCGCGATCAGATCGTCGAAGTCGCCGCGCAGCCAAACTCGCGATGGATTTCGATTTCGGGCAAACCGATCTTCGACTTCAGCGGCGACTTTACCGGCTTTCGCGGCGTCGCTTCGGATATCACCGCCGTCCGCGAAGCCGAAACCCGCATCGTCTATCTTGCCCATCACGACAGCCTGACGGGATTGGCAAATCGCGCGCATTTCGCGGAAGAAATCGAAGCAATTTTTCAGGTGAGCGGCAGCGCCGACCCAGTCTGCAGCGTGTTCTACCTGGACCTCGATAATTTTAAATCCGTCAATGATACGCGGGGACACACGATGGGCGACCGGCTGTTGAAGGCAGTCGGCGTCAGGTTGAAGGCCGTGGTTGGCCCCAACGATACGGTTTCGCGTATCGGCGGCGACGAATACGCTATTATAGCCCGGAGCGCCCAGGATGAACACGCTGCGGCCCAGTTGGCGACGGCGATCCTGGAGAGCTTTGCCAAGCCGTTCGATCTCGGATGCGAAACGGCGAGCGTCGGATCGTCTGTCGGCATCGCCTTTCTGGGCAAGGATGGCACCACCACCGAACATCTCCTCAAGAGCGCCGATCTCGCCCTTTATCACGCCAAGGAAGAAGGCAAGCGGACCTACCGATTCTTTACCCTCGCGATGGCGCGCCAGCGCCTCGAACGTCACCGACTGGAACAGGACCTTCGCGACGCGATCGGTAATGGGGAACTGTACATTGAGTACCAACCGATCGTCGACAATGGCACGCGCAGGACAGCCGGCTTCGAGGCGCTGCTGCGATGGGAACACCCCGAACGCGGGCGCATAGCCCCCGACCAGTTCATCCCGCTGGCGGAGGAAATCGGCGCGATCACGGAGATCGGCGCCTGGGTCATCCACCAGGCATGCAGGACCGCGGCGTCCTGGCCCGACGATTTGTCAGTGGCGATCAATGTCTCGGCCCACCAGTTCAAGCATGGCGGCATCATCTCGGTGGTGCAGGAGGCTCTGGACCTAACCGGCCTGCGGCCTTCCCGTGTGGTATTGGAAATCACCGAAAGCGTTCTGATCGACGATCCGCAACAGGTCGTCGAGATCCTGCACGAACTGCGAAACGTCGGCGTCAAAATCGCCCTCGACGATTTCGGCACGGGCTATTCCAGCCTGTCCTATCTTCGCCGCTTCCCGTTCGACAAGCTGAAGATCGACCGATCCTTCGTCAGCGCCATCAAGGACGACGAGGTGGCCCACGGTATTCTCGAGACGATCATGATCCTCGGCCGCGTCCTCAACCTGTCTGTGATCGCCGAGGGTGTCGAGGACGACGCTCAACTCGACATCCTCAGCCGACTGAACTGCCACCAGTTGCAGGGCTATTATTTCAGCCGGCCGATGGCGGAGGCCGATGTGGGCGGATATCTCCTCAACGAGTTCCGGCGCTCGACCGTCGACGACCGCGCCGCCTTCTCTCTTTCGCCGATATCTCTATCGGTTGCCGGCAACTAACGCCGCCGGTTCCGTCCACCGGCGGAGACCCCCGACCCCGCATCAGTGGCCGGAAAATTCCACCAGGGTCCGAACGTCCACGCCCAGCGCCTCGAGCTTCTTGCGCCCGCCAAGATCCGGCAAATCGATGACGAAACACGCCGCGACGATCTCGGCGCCGAGTTCGCGCAAGAGCTTGACGGCGCCCTCGGCGGTGCCGCCAGTCGCGATCAGATCGTCAGTCAACAGTACGCGCTGGCCAGGGCTGACGGCGTCGCGATGCATCTCCATCTCATCGACCCCGTATTCCAGGCTGTAGGCGACCCGGATGGTCGTGTGCGGAAGCTTGCCCTTCTTGCGGATCGGCACGAAGCCGGCCGATAGCTGGTGGGCCAACGCCCCACCGAGGATGAAGCCGCGCGCCTCGATTCCGGCCACATGGTCGACGCCCTCGTTCTTGTAGGGGGCGACCAACGTGTCCACGGCGGCGCGAAATGTCGCCGGATCGGCCAGCAGCGTGGTGATGTCGCGAAACTGGATGCCGGGTTTGGGATAGTCCGCGATGGTACGGATGGCGGCGGCGAAGTCGTTCATGCGGTGACAGGCCTTTCGGAAGGGGCGAAAATCAAGCGGCTCCGATCGTCTGGATGACCTCGAAACCCTCGAATTCGGGATGCCCGGCATAGAGCGGTCGGGTGCCACCGGCGCTGCCATGGGCGGCGCGGAACGCCTCTGATTTGGTCCAGGCCTGGAAGGCGGCGAGGTTCTGCCAGATCGTATGGGAGGAATAGAGCGTGTAGCCATCACGCTCCGGTCCCCGCAGCATATGGAATTCGACGAAACCGGGGACGTCGCGCAGTTTCGAATCACGGTTCAGCCACAGCGTCTCGAACTCGGCTTCCGCACCTGGCAGCACCTTGAAGCGGTTCATCGCGATGTACATCGTGGCTCACTCCCATTGGTCGCCGCCTACCCTACGTCCGGCGACATGGTACGTTTCGAGCAAGAAAAAAGGGAGCCGGTGAGCCCCCTCTTTCCGTCATGCGTATAAGAAATACCGGCTCAGTGCGGCGTGCCCGCCCAGACCCGGCGCTTGATCAGGAACATCAGCGCAGCGAAGACGACGAGGAACAGCATCACCACGAGCCCGGTCGCCTTGCGCTCGGCGAGATGCGGCTCGGCCGCCCACATCAGGAAAGCCGAGACGTCCCGAGAATACTGGTCGATGGTCTGCGGCGCGCCGTCGGCATAATCCACCTGATCGTCGAAGATCGGCTGCGCCATAGCCAGAGCCGGTCCGGCCAGGTAATATGGGTTGTAATAGGTTCCCGGCTGCAACTCGATTTCAGCCGACGGCTCCTCGCCATAACCGGTGAGCAGGGCATGGATATAGTCCGGCCCGGACTCGGCATATTGGGTGAAGATGTCGAAGACGAAGGTCGGGAAGCCGCGTTCGGCGGCCCGCGCCTTGGCGATCAGCGAGAAGTCCGGTGGCGCGGCGCCATTGTTGGCGGCGGCGGCGGCCTCGGGATTGGGGAACGGCGCCGGGAAGCGATCGGCCGGAATGCCCGGACGCTCGAACATCTCACCATCGGCATTCGGTCCGTCGGTGACCTGATACTCGGCGGCGAAGGCCTTCACCTGCTCCTCGTTGTAGCCGAGCCCCTCGAGATTGCGCATCGAGACGAGGTTCATCGAATGGCAGGCCGCGCAGACCTCCTTGTAGACCTTCAGGCCGCGCTGAAGCTGCCCGATGTCCCATTTGCCGAACGGGCCGGCGAAGCTCCATGACAACTCCTCCGGCTTCTTGATCGGATAATGCGGCGTTTCCGACGCGGCATGCTCCTCCTCCGGCGCGTCCTCAGAGGCGGCAACCTCGGACCCGACCGACTGTTCGCCTTCGGCAACCGGGGCCGGCTCTGCCTCGGTGGGTTCCGCTGCAGGCTGATCGCCCTCTACGGCCGTGGCCGGCGCGGCCTCGACATTTTCAGCGGGTGTGGCCGCGTCCTGCGCCATCGCGACCGACATCGGCGCAAAGACGACGCCTGCGGCGAGAACGGCTGACAATAGTCTGTTCATTGGCATGTCTTTCTCCGAAGCCTCCGCTCAGCCTCTGGTTTCCGGCGCCGAGGCCGTCGGTGCGGGGGCAGCGCCGCCGCCGGTGCCTGTGCCGATACCGCGATCGGGTCCTAGCACCGCCTCCGAAATCGAGTTGGGCAGCTTCTTGGGCGTCTCGATGAGGCCGAGGACCGGCAACACCACCAGAAAGTGACCGAAATAGTAGATCGTGCCGAACAGGGCGAGGATCGGGTAGATGCCTTCCGCCGGCTTGGCGCCGAGCCAGCCCAGGAAGATGCAGTCGGCGACGAGGATCCAGAAGAAGATCTTGTAGAGCGGCCGGAACGCCGTCGACTTCACCCGCGAGGTGTCGAGCCAGGGCACGAAGAACAGCACCAGGATCGAGCCGAACATCACCAGGACGCCGCCGAGCTTGGAATCGATCGGGCCGATGTTGAAGGTGATGGCACGCAGCATGGCGTAGAATGGCAGGAAGTACCATTCCGGCACGATGTGCGCCGGCGTCTTCAACGGGTTCGCCTCGATGTAGTTGTCGGGGTGACCGAGGAAGTTCGGCATGTAGAAGACGAAATACGCGAAGATCGCCAGGAAGACGATCATGGCGAAGCCGTCCTTGATCGTCGCGTGCGGCGTGAACGGCACGGTATCCTTCGACGACTTGACCTCGACGCCGGTCGGGTTGGTCTGACCGGTGACGTGCAGCGCCCAGACGTGCAGGATCACCACGCCGGCAATCATGAACGGCAAGAGATAGTGCAACGAGAAGAAGCGGTTCAGCGTGGCGTTGTCGACGGCGAAACCGCCGAGCAAAAGCTGCTGGATCGGCTCGCCGATCAGCGGAAATGCGGTGAAGAAGCTGGTGATGACGGTGGCGCCCCAGAACGACATCTGTCCCCAGGGCAGCACGTAGCCCATGAACGCCGTCGCCATCATCAACAGGAAGATGATCACGCCGAGAATCCACAGGACCTCGCGCGGCTGCTTGTAGGAGCCGTAATACAGCCCCCGGAAGATATGGATGTAGACGGCGATGAAGAAGAACGACGCGCCGGTGGCGTGCATGTAGCGCAGCAGCCAGCCCCAGTTGACGTCGCGCATGATCTTCTCGACCGATTCGAAAGCGATCGGCGAGGACGCGGCATAATGCATGGCAAGCACGACGCCGGTCAGGATCTGCAGCACCAGGAAGATCGAAAGAATGCCGCCGAAGGTGTAGGCGTAATTCAGATTGCGCGGCACCGGATAGGCGACGAAGGAATCATACATGAGACGCGGCAGCGGTAGCCGCGCGTCCAGCCAACGCATGAAGCCGCTCGTCGGCACATAGGAAGAATGACCACTCATAGTTCGAACTTTCTCCCTGTCAGCCGATGCGCACGGTCGTGTCGGACGTGAATTCGAAGGGCGGGATCGCCAGGTTTTCCGGCGCCGGTCCCTTCCGGATGCGCCCGGCGGTGTCATAATGCGAGCCGTGGCACGGGCAGAACCAGCCGTCATAGTCGCCGGACTGGCCAATTGGGATACACCCGAGATGGGTGCAGACGCCGACCATCACGAGCCAGGCTTCCTTGCCGTCGGCCGCACGATTGACATCGGTCGCTTCGGCGTCGCCGGCGATGTTGGCGTTGCGCGCCAAGGGGTCCTTCAGGTCGGCAAGCGGGACCGCCTTGCCCTCCTCGATCTCCACCGGGGTGCGCTGGCGGATAAAAATCGGCTTGCCACGCCATTTGGCGGTGATCGACTGGCCTTCGGCCACCTGACTGACGTCGACCTCGATCTCCGAGAGCGCCAGCGTCGCCGCGTCCGGGTTCATCTGGTCGATGAACGGCCACAGGAAGGCGGCGGCCCCGACCGCGCCGGCGGCGCCGGTGGCAATATAGAGAAAGTCCCGGCGATTCGGATCGGACTGTTCCCGGTTCGGGTCGGCGTGTTCGTTGACGCTCACGGCGGCTGCCACTCCTTGACTGGTCTCGCGCGGATCGCACCGCTTCTTGCGGATTTAACCCCGCGCGGCAAGGGGAGACGCGACGCATTTTCGCCGCACTCCCAGAAAGATCGCGATTTCGCGCGGGTTTTAGGCGGGAAGCCGGGCGCTTGTCCAGACGAAAGGGCGGCGTGAGGGCTACGTGTCGCCTGGGTGAGTCGGAAACGATTGTCCCGCACTGGCGAGCAACCCACCCAGTCGGGTGCCCCGCTGCCGTTCAGGGAGCGTAGTCCGAATAATGGCCCAGAGGCTGGCGTAAAGCCCGTCTCTCGCGACCAACTCCGCGTGGCTGCCCTCCTCGACGATCCAGCTCTCGTCGAGCGCGCGATCAACTGAAGACAGCATCAGTTATCCGGCCGGCTCGATATCGGTGAGCGCGAAATCGTTGCCCTTGAATAGCAAAGGCTCGTTGGTCGCCTTGGCCAGCGCGTAGGAAAAGCAGTCGCCGAAATTGAGCCCGGCCTTGTGGCGACCCTTGCCGAAATCCAGAAATGCCTGGCGGGCGAGCGCGCCTTGTTCGAGCGAAACCGGTTCAATGACCACGCCGGCGCGACGGATGAGGACATCGATCTGCCGCGCCGCATCCGGTCCGGCCTGGCTCTCGACCACCATCGAGAGCTCCAGAAGACTGGCTACGCTCATATGGCATCGGTCGGCCTCCTGGATCAGTTGGGCGAACCGTTCCTGTTCCGGTTCGCCGTAGAGAATGGCGATGAGAGCCGAGGTGTCGAGGATCACTTCGGCAGCCCGTTCTCGTCGTACAGCACCTGGCCATGAGGGGCATAAGGCTTCTGGACCTTCGCGGAGACGCGCTCGGCGATCGCCAGGATCTCCGCGACGTCGGCCCGCCCACGGCGTTCGTCCAAGCGGGCGTGACGCTCGCGCAGTGCCTCGGTCACCACCTTTGTCATGCTCTGCCCCGTCGCTCGCGCGATGGCCTGAGCGAGGCGATGGGCTTCCGGATCTTTGATATTGAGGCTCACCGACATCTGCTTTCTATAAAATTCTCTATCTTTCTACCATCTAAGCGACACCGTCGCTCCGGGCAATGGCAGTCGCCATAAGAATACCCCCCTACTCGGCCGCTTCCTCTTCCCGCTGCCCGTACAGGAAACCGCCGGATTGGCGGGCCCAGAGGCTGGCATAGAGCCCATCCCGCGCGACCAGTTCGGCGTGGCTGCCCTCTTCGACGATCCGGCCCTCGTCGAGCACGATCAGCCGGTCCATCGCCGCGATGGTGGACAGGCGATGAGCGATGGCGATGACGGTCTTGCCCTCCATCATCTTCGTCAGATTCTCCTGGATCGCCGCCTCGACCTCGGAATCCAGCGCCGAGGTGGCCTCGTCGAGCACCAGGATCGGCGCATCCTTCAACAGCACGCGGGCAATCGCGATGCGCTGGCGCTGGCCGCCGGACAGCTTGATGCCGCGCTCGCCGACATGAGCGTCGTAGCCGGTGCGACCCTTGGGATCGCGCAGGGTCGGGATGAAATCCTCGGCATTGGCCCGCTCGGCCGCCGACAGGATATCGCCCTCGTCCGCGCCGGGCCTTCCATAGGCGATGTTGTCGCGGATCGAGCGGTGCAGCAGCGACGTATCCTGGGTGACGACGCCGATCGCACCGCGCAGCGAGGCCTGCGTGACGCCGGAAATATCCTGGCCGTCGATCAGGATGCGTCCGCCCTCGAGGTCGTAGAGGCGCAAGAGCAGATTGATCAGCGTCGTCTTGCCGGCGCCGGAGCGGCCGACCAGCCCGATCTTTTCGCCCGGCCGGATCGCCAGCGACAAATCCTCGACCACGCCGCCACCCTTGCCATAGTGGAAGCGGACATTCTCGTAACGGATTTCGCCGCGTGACGCCTCCAGCGGCTCGGCATCCGGCCCGTCGATCAGCGTCGGCAGTTGACCGACGGTCGCCACGGCGTCCTGGATGGTGCCGTAATTGCGCACCAGCCCGTTGATGTTGAACATCATCCAGCCGGACATCTGATTGAGCCTGAGCACCAGGCCGAGGGCGGTGGCAACGCCGCCGGTGGTGATGCCGCCGGCCCGCCAGCCGAGGATCGCCACCGCGCCGACGCCGGTCATCATGACACCGTTGAGCACGGCGACCGCGATGCGCACTTCGGTCAGCGCCCGCGTCATCCGCCGGGTCGCGTCGACCAGATGGGAGAAACCCGCCTTGACGAAGGAATCCTCGCTGCGCGCCGAATCGAACAGCTTGACCGACAGGATGTTGGTGAAACTGTCGACGACCCGGCCCGACACGATCGAGCGCGCGTCGGCGGACGCCCGGCCGTATTTGCGGATCTTCGGCAGAAGATTTCGGACGATCCAGACATAGCCGAGCGCCCAGATGGCCAGCACCACCGCCATGCGCCAGTCGAGCGCGCCGAGGATGGTCACGGTCAAGACGATGAAGGTGACGAAGGACCAGAAGGTCTGCAGGATCGTGGTGACGAAGTCGCCGGTCGCCGCCCCGACCTGCTGCACCTTCTGGGCGAGCCGACCGGCGAAATCGTTCTGAAAGAAGGTGTAGGGCTGCTCCATCAGCCGGCGGTAACTCTGCCAGCGGATGCGATTGTAGAAACTCGGCGAGATCACCTGTTCCTCGAGGATCGAGGACACAAGCAGGACAGCCGCCCGCCCCACCAGCGTCAGGAAGGCGAGCCCGGCGATCAGCCGAAAATGCTCAGCGAATAGCGTTGCCGGCGACGACCGCTCCAGCGCATCGATCAGCCAGCCGACGCCGGTATACATGACCGCCTCGATGCCGCCGGTCAGTCCGCCGGTCGCCAGAAGACCCAATAGCGGCCATTTCGCCTGCTTGGCGAAATGCCAGATGAAGCGGTTGGTCTCGTCCGGCAGCGGCGCCAGATGGCCCGTGCCCTCGCCTTCGTCGTCGAACGGGTCGAGCAGCGTCTCGAAGCGCTGGAGAAACCGCTCCATCATTCCGCCGCCCTCAGACCGTCCTCGTTCGCCCCGTCCTCGGGCATGTCACAATACAGGAAGCCGCCGGCCTGCCGCGCCCAAAGCTGGGCATACAGCCCCTCCCGGCCGACCAGTTCGGCGTGGGTGCCCTCTTCAACGATCCGGCCCTTGTCCAGCACCACCAGCCGGTCGAGCGCGGCGATGGTCGACAGCCGGTGGGCGACGGCGATCACCGTCTTGCCCGCCATCAGCCGATAGAGATTGGCGGCGATCGCCGCCTCTACCTCGGAGTCGAGGGCCGAGGTGGCTTCGTCAAGCAACAGGATCGGCGCGTCTTTCAGCATGACGCGGGCAATCGCGATGCGCTGGCGCTGGCCGCCCGAGAGCTTGACGCCGCGCTCGCCGACCTCGGCGTCGAGGCCGTGCCGTCCCTCGGCGTCGCGCAACTCCTCGATAAAACCGGCAACCTCCGCCCGTTCGACGGCCCGTGTCAGCTCGGCCTCGCTCGCGTCCGGGCGGCCATAGCGGATGTTGTCGCAGATCGAGCGGTGCAGCAGCGATGTATCCTGCGTCACCATGCCGATCTGTTCCCTCAGTGAGGCCTGCGTCACGTCCGAAATGTCCTGCCCGTCAATCAATATCCGTCCCGCCTCGACGTCGTGGAAGCGCAGGAGAAGGTTGAGGATCGTCGACTTGCCGGCACCCGAGCGCCCGACCAGGCCGATCTTCTCGCCCGGCCGGACACGAAGGTCGAAATTGTGCAACACCCCGCCGCCCTTGCCGTAGTTGAAGGACACCTGGTCGAAGACGATCTCGCCCTTCGGGACGGCAAGCGCGGGCGCTTGCGGCCGATCCAGGATCGATTGCGGCCGGGAGAACGTCGCCATGCCGTCGCGGATGGTGCCGATGTTCTCGAACAGCGCGGCGACCTCCCACATGATCCATTGCGACATGCCGTTGATCCGCAGCACCAGGCCGATCGTGGCGGCGATCGCCCCGACCGTGACGAGTTCAAAGAGCCATAACCGGATCGCCAGCGCGCCGACGGCGGCCAGCAGCAGCGAGTTCAGGAGATAGAGCGTAAACTGGAACAGGTTCACAAGCCGCATCTGGCCGTGCACCGTGGTCAAAAACCCGTACATCGAGGCGCGGGTGAAATCGGCCTCGCGCCGGGTGTGAGCGAACAGCTTGACCGTGGCGATGTTGCTGTAGGCATCGACGACGCGGCCGGTCATTTCGGCGCGGGCGCCTGCCTGCCGCTCGGCGATTACGCCCAGGCGCGGGACGAAATACCACAGCATCAGCGCGTAGAGGGCGAGCCAGCCGAGAAAGGGCAGTGCCAGCCGCCAGTCAGCCGCAGCCACGAGCACGACGACGCCGGTGAAATACACCGCGACATACAAAAGGACGTCGAGCGCCTTCATCACCGTCTCGCGTACCGCCAGCGCGGTCTGCATCAGCTTGGTCGATATCCGCCCGGCGAATTCGTCGCTGAAGAAGCTCATCGAATGGCCGAGCAGCCAGCGATGCACCATCCAGCGAAACCGCATCGGGAAATTGCCGGCCAGCGCCTGGAAGGTCACGAGGCCGGACAGGAAGACCAGCCCCGGCAGTACCGCCAGCACGACGAAGCCCATCAGCGCCAGCGCCCAGCCGCGTTCGGCCAGAAATGTCTCGCGCGAAACGCCGGAGAACCAGTCGACGATCTGGCCGAGAAAGCCGAACAGCGACACCTCGACGATCGAGATCATCGCGGTCAGCACCGCCATCGCCAAAAGCAAAGGCCAAGCGGGCTTGGCGTAGAACCAGACGAAGCGGGCCAGCCCGCCGCCCGGCGGGGTCTCAAGCTCCTGGTCGGGAAACGGCTCGACCATCCGCTCGAACAACGAAAACATCAAAACTTCCCATCGGATCGGACGCCGGTTCAACGAATCAGGCAGGCCCGGGCTTTTTGGACGACAACCGGCTGTGGCGACGCGGTCCCTTCGATATAGGACAAACCGAGGCCGATTCACGGTCTCGGCGACGCCGGGCGCGGCACGCCGCCCCTCACGACGACATGCAAGGCCACCGATGACGCAGGATCGCGACAACCACGAGCCGGACAGGACGGCCGCCCCGACGGGGGCCGGGCCGATCTCGCTGGCCCTTTATCAGCCGGACATCGCCGGCAACACCGGCACGATCCTCAGACTCGGCGCCTGCCTCGATCTGGTCGTCGAGATCGTCGAGCCAGCCGGATTCGACCTCTCCGACCGTGCCCTGAAGCGGGCTGGCATGGATTACCTCGCCATGTCCCGCCTCGTCCGTCATGTGGATTTTTCCGCCTTCGAGGCGTCGCGGTTGGCGGCCGGGCGGCGACTTGTCCTGTTCACCACCAAGGCGTCGACCCGCTACACCGACTTCGCCTTCACGCCCGACGACATCCTGTTGTTCGGCCGCGAAAGCGCCGGCGTGCCGGACGGCGTCCATGCGCTCGCCGACGCGGCCGTGACGATCCCGATGGATGGCGGCGGCCGCTCGCTCAACCTTGCCGTCGCCGCCGGCATGGCGGCGGGTGAAGCGTTGCGGCAGGTCAGGTGGGGCAGCACGGCGCGGTGATCGCCCCGGTTTCGGGACCGCCATCGTCGAGAGCGCCCGTTTCGCTCACGGCCTGTTTTTGCGTCACCTTTTCCGCTTCCCCGATGCGGGCAAAGCACCATCACGCGCGCCGGCCGAACTCAGGTCCGGGGCCGCTTATGTTTAATATAGGCGACTTATTGTCACAGCAAAAACGACCGATCAAATCGTAAACGTTTTCCACGTAGCTTTCCGAACCAAAACGTAAAGGCGTGCGGGCAAGGTCGTTAGTCAATGAGACTTAATATAGCGCTTATTGTTGCAAGAACAACTATTATTGCGGCCATGACGCTGGCCGCCGCAGTAGTGGCACAAGCCGAGACTCTTCGGATCGGCGGGACGGGTGTGGCGCTCGGCGGGATGCGACTTCTCGGCGCGTCTTACATGAAGGAACACCCCGACAGCCAGATCGAGGTATTGCCCAGCCTGGGCAGCACTGGCGGCATCAAGGCGCTGCTTGCGGGCGCCGTGGATATTGCGGTCAGTTCCCGCGCCCTCACGGACGAGGAACGCGCGGCCGGTGCGACGAGCAACCTCTATGCCCGCACCCCCCTCGCCGTCGTGACATCACCCAATGCGCCCATCGAGGATATCACCACCGGTGAACTGGAGGCCATTTATACCGGCGAGACGACGCGCTGGCCGGACGGATCGATCATCCGCCTCGTCCTGCGCCCGGCTTCGGAGACCGACACCTTGCTGCTGCGCAAGCTTTCGCCCGGGATGGACCGCGCCGTCGATATCGCCTTTAGCCGTCCTGGATTGGTCTCGGCGACGAACGATCAGGACAATGCCGAGGCGCTGGAGCGGTTGCCAGGCGCGATCGGCCTCGCCGCGATCGGCCAGATCGCGACAGAAGGCCGGCGACTTAAAATCCTATCGCTGGACGGCGTCTTGCCGACAGTGGCCCTCTCCGCGCAAGCCGATTACGGCTTCGTCAAAGACCTGCATCTCGTGACCAAGCCTGAGGCCGCCCGGTCTGCCGCGGCGTTCGTCGCCTTCGTGAGCTCAGCAGAAGGTCAGAACATCCTTGCCAGTACGGGCCATAGCCCAATGGCCGAATAACAGAAATCCGGTGGGGTGAACGTGGTCAAACGGTCGAAAGAGATTGATGATTCTGCCTTGGCGTTCACCACGGCAGTGGCGGCCGCGGCAGCGATCATCGTCGCCCTGGTGTTGCCTGCCCTGCATTTTTATTATGTTTATCAGTACAATACCGGAAATATCGAGTCCAAAACCGAAATCAACGCGAAACAGATTTCACAGCTGATCGGCCACAATCCTCGTATGTGGGAATTCGAAACGCTCCGCATCCAGGAACTGCTCGACGACGCAGCGCGCGAGACCTACACAGAAATTCAACGGGTCTTCGCTGAAAATGGCGACCTTATCGCCGAACACACCACCGGCGTCGCCCCGCTCCTCAGTCCCACCATCCGCGATAGCCACCCGCTCTACGATGCCGGGGTGATTGTCGGGCGTGTGGAGTTAGAGCGCTCGCTGCGGCCGCAGTTGGTGCAAAGCCTGATGGTCTTCGTTCTGTCCGGGCTTCTCGGCGCCGGCATTTTCATCGCCTTGCGCGCGGTACCACTGCGCTTGCTGCGCAGGGTGATCGAACGCGCTTCCTTTCTGGCAAGCCACGACGCCCTCACCAACCTGCCCAATCGCGCCGTTTTTCAGGAGTGGATGACCCACACCATTGCCGATGTCGCGCGTGACGGAACGCCCGCCGCCGTGCTTTTTCTCGACCTCGACCACTTCAAGGGGGTCAACGATCTCCTGGGTCACGCAGCCGGGGACGAGTTGCTGAAGCAGGTCAGTGACCGAATGAGCGGGACCTTACGCCAGAACGACGTGCTGGCGCGACTGGGCGGCGATGAATTCGCCATCATCCAGAAGCGGATCGCCCAGCCCGACGGAGCCGCTCAGCTGGCCCAGAGACTGATCGCCATACTCGCCGAGCCATTCGATCTTTCAGGGCAGGAAGCGATGATTGGTGTGAGCATCGGGGTCACGATTTGCGAGCCCGGTGGACAAGCCGATCCATCCCACCTGCTTCAGCAGGCCGATATGGCGCTTTATCGCGCCAAGAGCGGCGGACGCGGAAACTACCAATTCTTTGAGGAGGAGATGAATCGCCGCTTGCTGGAGCGCAAGACGATGGAAATCGACCTGCGCCGGGCGTTGGCAAACCACCAGTTGCAGTTGCACTTCCAGCCTCAGATCGATCTGGCGACAAGCGCGCTCATCGGCGTCGAGGCCCTGATACGTTGGAATCATCCGGAGCAGGGGATGATTGCGCCAGATCGTTTCATTCCCCTTGCCGAAGAGACGGGGCTGATCTTGCCGATCGGCGACTGGGTCATTCATACGGCTTGCCGCCAGGCCCAGGCGTGGCCGTCTTTAAAAGTCGCGGTCAATGTCTCGCCGGTGCAGTTTCGCCGCGGCGATCTCGTGGCGGTGGTCCGGCATGCGCTCGAAGAGACCGGTATGAATGCCGGGCGTTTGGAGCTGGAAATCACCGAGGGTGTCCTGATGCAAGACACCGACGCCACCATCGCCATCCTGACCGCGCTGAAAGAGTTGGGCGTAAAGATCGCCATGGACGATTTTGGAACAGGCTACTCCAGCTTGAGCTATCTCCGGCGTTTTCCCTTCGACAAGATCAAGATCGACCGATCCTTTATCGCCGATATGGGCCGTGACGACCACGCCGACAGTATCATCAACGCTGTGATCAGTCTGGGCCGGGCCCTCGGCATGAAATCGAACGCCGAGGGCGTCGAAACGATCGAGCAAGCCGACCTGTTGAGGGCGCAGGGATGCGAGGAGGTCCAGGGATTTTACTTCGGGCGGCCGATGGCCGGCGAGCACATCGACGCCCTCGTTCAATCCTTTCAGAATGGCGATGCAACAGCTGTGGCCACGTCCGCTGGCAGGAGAGCCGTGGCGGACAGTACAAGCGCTTCGTCAAAGGACGACTCGCGGGAGAACGACGCTGCGAAAGGCGTCTCCTTTTCCGCACCGACGGCGGTAGCGGGCGCTTAATACGCCTTTTGTCGGCTCAGGCTTCAGTCGGCGCTTGGCAGCCGGCGCATGGTGAATTCGATCTCGCCCTCGGGCAGCTGCCGCCAGCTTTCCACCGAGGTCCAGTACGCAGCCTTGGGATAGCGGTCGAACCACTCCCGCGCCTTGGTGCGCGCCGCCTCGCGCGGCAGGGTGAAGGTCTCGCGCACGAAGCTGTCGCCACCCTGCCCCCGGATTCGTCCGGCGGCGCGATCGTCGCGGGTTTCGTGCAGGCGTTTGGCGAGGCCGTCGAGCGGCGGGCGGATAAGCCGGGACATGAACTATCTCTGGGATCGCAATCGGACACGGATGGAAAAGATAGCGGCCCGCCGTGGTTTTTGCGAATCGGCGCCCATGCCGCCACATGGCGAGCAGCCTCGGCCATAAATTCGGACGATCTTTTGCGCAGCTTTCCCGCTGGGCTTGGCAAACCCGTTTGCCGCTTCATGAACTTGGCATTGCGCGGGCGGCTGTCGGATGCCATTGCCCTGCAACAGGTGGCACCGCCGGGGCAATGTCCGGCGCCGTGCCGTGAAAAGGATGGATCGTGGGCCAGCCCCGACGCATGAGAGTGACACCCAAATGGAACAGCCGAACCTGCCTGAAGGGCTGCCGGACGACATCGAAGCCAAAAAGGCAACCGCGCAGGCCTGGTTCGAGGTATTGCGCGATCGGATCTGCGGCGTTTTTGAGGAGATCGAGGCTGAATTCGGCGAAGAAACCGGGCTCGCGGCCGGCCGCTTCGAACGCGCCGAATGGTCGCGGGAGGGCGATGGCGGCGGCGGCCTGATGTCGATGATGCACGGCCGGGTGTTCGAGAAGGTCGGCGTCCACACCTCGACGGTTTTTGGCGAATTCTCGCCGGAGTTCCGCAAGCAGATCCCCGGCGCCGAGGAGGATCCGACCTTCTGGGCGTCCGGCATCTCGCTGATTGCCCATATGCGCAATCCCAATGTGCCGGCGGTCCACATGAACACTCGCATGGTGGTGACGACCCGGCAGTGGTTCGGCGGCGGCGCGGACCTGACCCCGACGCTCGAACGGCGCCGCACCGACGACGATCGCGACACCCTCGCCTTCCACAAGGCGCTGAAGTTCGTCTGCGAACGGCACGGGGATGTCGCCGATTACACCCGCTTCAAGGAATGGTGCGACGAATATTTCTACCTGCCGCACCGGGGCGAGGCGCGCGGCGTCGGCGGCATCTTCTATGATTGGCTGCACTCGTCCGAGGAGCAAGGCGGCTGGGACGCCGACTTCGCCTTCACTCGCGACGTCGGCAAGGCGTTTCTGGTGGTCTATCCGCACATCGTGCGCCACAACGTCGTCCAGCCATACACCGAGGCGGATCGGGAGGAGCAGCTGATCCGCCGCGGCCGCTATGTCGAATACAATCTTCTCTACGATCGTGGCACGCTGTTCGGCCTCAAGACCGGTGGCAACGTCGCCTCGATCCTGTCGTCGATGCCGCCGATTGTGAAGTGGCCCTGACTTGTAATTTTTTAACGAAATGTAAAGGTGTTTCATTGATTCGGCGTTTCGCGAATCGTATGTGTAGCTGATCAGGGAGGATCGTTCATGTACGAACTAGACTGTGCCGGCATCATTCCCGGCTGCCATCGTATCATCCGCGCGGAAAGCCAGGCCGAAGTGGTCCGGCGGGCCGTCGTCCAGGCCAAGCAACTCGGCGTCGATCGGATTTCACTGACGATGCTGGATTCGTTCCGGATGAAGACCCAAGAGCTGTTGAACTAGGCCGCTCGGTTTGGGCCGTATGAAACTGCGAAGCGGGCCGACGGCCCGCTTTTTTGTTGGGTGGACTGTGATGTCCCGGCTCTCTCAGAGCCGGGACATCAACGCCTCGCTGTCGAGTACGAAACCGCTCTCGGCCCAGAGCCGGCGAAGCCGGTTCAGCGCCTCGCCCATGTCGGGCCCCGGCGCGATGCCTGCCCGTTTCAGATCCTCGCCATCGACCGGAAATTCCGGCGGGTCGAAGCGTTCAGCCGCGGCCAACTGGCGAGTCAGCGTCGCGACCGCGGTCAGCGATTGCGGCGTCGTTTCAGCCTTGATCCGCGCCGCCGCGAGGCCCAGGCGCAACCGGTCGATGATCGACGATCGATCGCCAAAATAAAGCCGGGTGCGTAGCGCCGCCTCGCTCTCGTCCGGCCGCACCGGCTCGGCGTGGGCGAAGGCAACGATGCGGTCGCGCTCGGCGTTGGAAAAGCGCAGCCGCTTGGCCATTTCGGTGAGCCGCGCGGCATCCGGCGGCACGATGGCTGCCAGCCGCAGCATCGGATCGGCATCCCAGCCGAAGGCCCGCTCGGCATCAACCAGCGGATGAATGGCGTCGATGCCCCAGCGTTCGGTCTCCGGCAAAACGGCCGTCAGCACCCCTGTCTGGCGCATCCATAACAGCGCGCGCGACGGGTCGGGCGCTGAAAGGAGCTTGCGCAATTCCGACCAGATCCGCTCCGGCGAAAGCCCCACCAACCCGTCCTTCAGCCGCGTCGACGCCCTGATTCCTTCGGCGTCCGGCCGGCCCTTGCCGTAAAAGGCGAAGAACCGGAAAAATCGCAGGATGCGCAGATAATCCTCGCGAATGCGTGTCTCGGCGTCGCCTATGAAGCGCAGCGTCTGGCTGGCGATATCGGGAATGCCGCCCACGAGGTCGACGACGGTTCCATCCGCCTGGCAATACAGCGCGTTGATGGTGAAGTCCCGACGTTCGGCGTCGGCCTGCCAGTCGCGGCCGAAGCTGACGGTGGCGCGGCGGCCATCGGTTTCGATGTCCTTGCGCAGCGTCGTCACCTCGTAGGCCCGCTTGGGCGTGACCACCGTCACCGTCCCGTGCTCGATGCCGGTCGGCACGGCGCGGAAACCGGCCGCCTCGACGCGCCGCACCGTCTCTTCGGGAGCGGTGGTCGTCGCCACATCGACATCGCTGACCGGCTGATTGAGGATCCAGTTGCGCACCGCACCGCCGACGACGCGCGCCTCCTCGCCATCGCGCGACAGCGCCGACAGCAGTGATTGCAGCGACGCGGACGTCAGCCAGGACGCGTCGATCGTCGTCACGGTCATGCATAAAGCCTTTCGTAGAGGGTACGGATGATGCCAGCGGTGACGCCCCAGATGAAGCGCTCGCCGAAGGGCATCACATAGTAGCGCCGCTCCGTGCCCTGCCAGATGCGGCTTTCCTGGCTGTGATTGGCTTCCGTCATCAAGAATTCGAGCGGCACCTCGAACACGTCCTCGACCTCGGCCGGATTGGCGAGGAGACGGAATCCCGGCCGCACGATCGCGACGACCGGGGTGATGCGAAAGCCGGAGGTGGTCAGGTAGCGCGGCAATTGGCCGATCGGCTCGACATGGCCCGGATCGAGGGCGATCTCTTCGGTACTTTCGCGAATTGCCGCAGCTTCCGGCGAGGCGTCTTCGGGATCGACGGAGCCGCCCGGAAAGGCGATCTGGCCGGAATGTTTGCGCAGATGGTCGGCGCGCTTGGTCAGGATCACCGTTGCGCCGTCCGCGTGCTCGACGACAGGAACGAGAACCGCCGCCTCGCGCGCCTCGGCCCGCTCCATCAGCTGGACGAGATCGGGATTGAGCAGATGGTCGCCGTATTCACGGGTTTCCTCGGCGATCCACCCACGCCGTTCCATTCGCGTGCGCATATCGGCGGCGGTATATCGGGGTTGATGTGACATGTTTCCTGGCATCGTCGTCATATGTCGTGCGCCTCGGCCGGGATGTCGAACAGAGCGCCGCCCGAACGGACGCCATGGCGGCCGCTACCCTCGGCCACCGGCTCGATGAAATCGGCAAGCTCGAACGCCAGTGCCCGTGTCAGCCGCGCCTCCAACCGGCCACGCACCGTGACATAGGGTCGAAATTCGCCGTTCTTGCCAATGGCGAAGCGCAGCGGGTGTTCGATATCCCCTTCGACGACGTCGCCGACATTGGTGCGAAAGGTCAGGACCGGTTCGCCGTCCCTGACTTCCCGGCTCATTTCGACCGCGTGAAAGTGTGCGTCCTCGACGCTAATCCCCAGCTTTTCAACCGGCGTCACGAGATAGGTCCGGCCATCCTCGTCCTTGCGCAGCACGGTGGAGAACAGCCGCACCAAGGCCGGCCGGCCGATCGGCGATCCCATATAGGTCCAGCTTCCGTCGGAGCGGATGACCATGTCGATGTCGCCGCAATAGGCCGGATTCCACAGCTCGACGGGCGGTGCTCCCTTGCCGGCACGCTCGGCGCGGGAGATGAGTGCCGCAAGGCTGATGCCGCCGGCATTCGATGTCGCCTCTTGCATGTTTCTCCCCTTCCGCGGCAATCGGTCCCATATAGGAGCCGGTCTTATTTTGGCCGGGCTTCGCAGTCACGAAATAGTTGCGGGCGTCCTGCTTGCCATGAGCGGCGGGAGCCGTTTCCATGTTACGATTCCGCCGCGGCTACGCGCCCTCCCCGACGCGGCGCCCAGCGACAATTCCTCGACGGAGAACTCCTGATGACGATGATGCAGCCCCAGGAGGCGACCCTCAGCAACGACGCGGTCATCGCCATGGCGGAAACCGCGCTCGCCGATATCGCCAAGGTGCGCGAGTCGGTCGGCCGGGTCATCTTCGGCCAGGAAAGCGTCGTCGAACAGAGCCTCGTCGCCATTCTCGCCGGCGGCCATGCGCTGCTCGTCGGCGTGCCGGGCCTTGCCAAGACCAAGCTCGTCGACACGCTCGGCGTCGCCCTTGGCCTCGACGCGCGGCGGATCCAGTTCACGCCGGATCTGATGCCGTCGGACATCGTCGGCACCGAGGTGATGGACCAGGACGAGACCGGACGCCGGTCCTTCCGCTATGTGAAAGGGCCGGTCTTCGCCCAGCTCCTGATGGCGGACGAAATCAACCGCGCCTCGCCGCGCACCCAGTCGGCGTTGTTGCAGGCGATGCAGGAATATCACGTCACCGTCGCCGGGGAGCGCCACGATCTGCCGGCGCCGTTCCATGTTCTCGCCACACAGAACCCGTTGGAGCAGGAGGGCACCTATCCGCTGCCCGAAGCCCAGCTCGACCGCTTCCTGATGCAGGTCGACGTCTATTATCCGGATATCGCGGCCGAGCGCCGCATTCTGTTGGAGACGACCGGCAACGACAACCAATCGGCCGAGGCGGTGATGACCGCCAAGCGCCTGCGCGAAATCCAGTCGCTAGTGCGCCGCATGCCGGTCGCGGAGAGCGTCGTCGAGGCGATCCTTCAGCTCGTGCGGTCCGCGCGTCCGGGCAATGGCAACAGCCACGCCGATACGCATGTCGCCTGGGGTCCCGGCCCGCGCGCGTCGCAGGCGCTGATGACCTGCGTCAGGGCACGGGCGCTCTATGACGGGCGCCTCGCGCCGTCCATCGACGATGTCATGGGGCTGGCCGAACCGATCCTGCAGCACCGCATGGCGCTCAACTTCTCGGCTCGCGCCGAGGGCATGAGCGTGCGCGAGGTCATTGGCGCGCTGAAGCGCGATGCGGCGTAAGGCGGCCGCAGGCATGCCGATCGGCTCACCCGTCGAACTCACCAAAGCGCCGGAAGCCCTCGTGCGGGCACGCCAGCGCGCCGCGCTGATGCCAGACCTTCTGGTCGAGGCACGGCGCGTCGTCGCGACGGTGATTTCCGGCTGGCATGGTCGGCGCCGGCGTGGCGTCGGCGAGAATTTCTGGCAGTTCCGCCCCTTCGTCGACGGCGAACAGGTTTCGCGCATCGACTGGCGGCGCTCGGCCCGCGACGACCACGTCTATCTGCGCGACCGCGAATGGGAGGCGGCCCAGACCGTCTGGCTGTGGGCCGATCCGTCGCCGTCGATGCGCTACCAGTCGAAGGGCGCGACGGTCTCGAAGGAATCCCGTGCGCTGGTCATCATCCTCGCGCTGGCGGAAATACTGGCGCGGTCGGGCGAGCGGATCGGCTATCCGGGGGTCATCGACCCGATTTCGGCGCGCAACGCCGCGGAGCGGATCGCCACCGCGCTGCTCAACAGCCGGCCGGACGATCCGTTCCCGCCCGACGACCGGCTGAAGCGCTTCACCGAACTCGTCATCGTCAGCGATCTTCTCGACCCGGTCGACGACCTCGTCGCCCGTATCGACCGCCTGGGCCGACGCGGCATCAAGGGCCACGTGATCATGGTCGCGGACCCGGCCGAGGAAGTGTTTCCGTATGTCGGGCGCACCGAATTCCGCGATCCGGAGACCGGGGCGAAGCTGACCGCCGGCCGCGCCGAGACCCTGCGCGACGACTACACCACGCTCTACAAGGCGCGGCGCGAGCACATCGCCGAACATTGCCGGCGGCTTGGCTGGAGCTTCATCGCCCACCGCACCGACCGGCTGGCCTCGGAAGCGCTGGTCGCCGTCCACGGCCGGCTGAGCGGCGTGCCGCAGGTCATGGGACCGCGATCGAAGGAACCGGCGGCATGATCGGCGGCCTCGCCCTGTCCTTCGGTGCGCCGCTGGTGCTGTTCGGACTTCTGGCGCTACCGGTGATCTGGTGGCTCCTGAAGCTGACCCCGCCGCGTCCGCAGACCGAGACCTTCCCGCCGCTGCGGATCTTGCAGGAGATCCTGAAAAGCGAGGAAACGCCATCGAAGAGCCCGTGGTGGCTGACGCTGCTGCGGCTGCTGCTGGCTGCGCTGATCATTTTCGCGCTCGCCGCCCCGACGCTGAACCCACGCGAAAGCCAGCTGTCGGGCGACGGGCCGTTGACGCTGTTGGTGGACAATGGCTGGGCGAGCGGCAGCGACTGGGACGCGCGGCGCGCGGCGGCCGAAGGCCTGATCCGCGAGGCGGGCGACGCCGGCCGGCCGATTTCCCTCGCCTTCACGGCGGAAGGCCCGAGCGACGACGCGACACCGGTCGAGGCGGCAACGGCGCTCGAAAGGCTGGCCGCTGCAGCACCGCACCCGATCCCCACCGACCGCGCAGCGGCGGCCGAACGCATGGCGACGGCGCTCGCCGGCAACAGCGCGGGCTCGCTCGTCTTTCTCGCCGACGGGCTGGACAGCGCGGAGACGGCGTCGGCGGCGCGGACCCTGGCGGCGCTCGCACCCAGCCAGGCGATCGTCTATGCGCCCGGCATCGAGGGGCTCGTCGGGCTGACCGGCGCCGACAACTCGACCGAAGCGCTGGTCGTCACAGCCGTGCGGCCGGCCGGTGGCACGGAAGCGAGGACGTTCGCCTTGCGTGCCGTCGACGCGCAGGGCCGCGAGATCGGCCGCGCGCCACTGGAATTCGCCGCCGGTGACAGCGCCGCCGAAGCGCGCTTCGCGATCCCGGTGGAACTGCGCAACGACATCGCGCGGCTGGAAGTGGACGGGGCGAGCGACGCCGGCGGCGTGCGGCTGGTCGACGACAGTTTCCGGCGACGCCGGGTGGCGCTGGTGTCGGGCGAATCCGCCGACGTCGCGCAACCGCTGTTGTCGCCGCTCTACTACATCACTCGCGCGCTGGAGCCCTACGCCGACCTCGTGCGGCCTGACAGCGCGGACCTTGCCGAGGCCATTCCATCGCTTCTGGAGCGTCGGCCCTCGGTGGTGGTTCTGGCCGACATCGGCGTGCTGCCCGAGACGGCCGAAATCGCCCTGCAAAAATTCGTCGAGGACGGCGGCTATCTGGTGCGCTTCGCGGGGCCGCGGCTCGCCGCAACAACCGGCGAAGATCCGCTGGTGCCGGTGCGGCTGCGCACCGGCGAACGCCAGCTCGGCGGGGCCATGTCCTGGTCGGAGCCGCAGAAGATCGCGCCGCTGGCGCCAGAAAGCCCGTTCGCGGGGATCAAGGTTCCCGACGACGTCTCCGTCACGCGGCAGATCCTGGCCGAACCCTCCGTCGACCTCGCCGACAAGACCTGGGCGAGCCTCGTCGACGGCACGCCGCTCGTAACCGCCGAGTCCCTCGGCGCCGGAACGATTGTGCTCTTTCACGTCACCGCCGAGGCGACCTGGTCCAACCTGCCGATCTCGGGCGCCTTCGTCGACATGCTGCGCCGGATCGTCACCCTGTCGCGGGCGAGCGCGAACACCACCGACGGGCAGACGGCGGCCGACAGTCTGCCGCCTTACCGCGTCCTCGACGGCCAGGGACGCCTCGTGGGCCCCGGCGCCGACGTGCAGCCGCTTCAGCCCGTCGCGGAGGGCTTGCCGCCGGTAACGCTGCAGAACCCGCCGGGCCTTTACGGCACCGAGGACGGCTACATTGCCCACAATCTCTTGCCGGCGGGCACCGCACTGAAGCCCCTGCCCCCGCTCGATCTCGGCGCGCCTTTGCAGTCACGCGGCTATGGCGGCGAGGACGCCGTCGATCTGACGCCGTGGCTGTTCGCCGCCGCGCTGGTGTTGTTCGCGCTCGACGCACTGGCGCTGTTGTGGCTGAACGGAGCGTTCTCGCGGATTGGAACGACACTCGCCAAACGCCGCTCGGCCGCGCTGCCGGTGATCGCCCTTGTGGCGGCCGTGGCGCTCGCCGCTTCCATTGACCCCGGACGGGCACAGACTGCCGAGACCGGCGCACCGGCCTCGATCGACCTGCCCTTCGATGTCGAAAAGGCGATCGAAGCCACCGAAACCACCCATCTCGCCTATGTCGAAACCGGCGATGCGGCGACCGACGACATTTCCCGCGCCGGCTTGTCCGGACTGAGCCAATACATCGCGGCGAAGACCGCGCTGGAGCCGGGCGATCCGATCGGGGTCGACATCGCCGCCGACGAACTCGCCTTCTATCCGATCATCTACTGGCCGATCGATCCCGCCGCGCCGATGCCGGATCAGGCGGCGGTGAGCCGGATCGACGCCTATATGAAACAGGGCGGCACCGTGCTCTTCGACGTCGCCGACGACACGCTGGCGGGCCTCTCCGGCGGCGGCGTCTCGGCTGGCCAGCGGCGGCTGCGCGATATCCTGGCCGATCTCGACATCCCGCCGCTGGAGCCGGTTCCCTCGGATCACGTGCTGACCAAGGCATTCTACATCATGAGCGACTTTCCGGGCCGGCACACCGGGTCCGACCTGTGGGTGGAATCGCTGGTGCGCGACGCGGGCGGGGCCTCGCGGCCGGCGCGCGGCGGTGACGGCGTCTCCTCGATCATGATCACCGCCAACGATCTCGCCAGCGCCTGGGCGGTCGACGCACGGGGCCTGTTCCTGTTTCCGACGGATTCGTCCGACCCCTCGCAACGCGAATACGCCTACCGGGCGGGGGTCAACATCGTGATGTATGTGCTCACCGGCAACTACAAGGCCGATCAGGTGCATGTGCCGGCGCTCTTGGAAAGGCTCGGCCAATGACCTGGTCGATCGATTTCGCGCCGTTCTTCTCCTGGACGGTGATCGCCATCCTGGCGGTGCCGGCGGTGCTTTTGGCGCTGGCGCTGATCTTTGCCCGAATGCGCGGCGCGGTGATCCGCATCCTCGCCATCGCCGCACTATTGCTGGCGCTGCTCAACCCTGTCGTCCTGCGCGAACAGCGCGACCCGTTGAAGAGTGTCGTCGCGCTCGTCCTCGACCGCAGCCAGAGCCAGACCATCGGCGAGCGCACAGCGCAGACCGACGCGGCCGAGGCGGCGCTGAAGGCGAGTCTCGCCCGCTATCCCGAGTTCGAAGTCCGCACCGTCGAGGCACGATCGGGCAATGCGCCGTCCAGCGACGCGACCACCGCGCTGTTCGGCGCGCTCGCGGGCGCGCTCAAGGACGTTGCGCCGGCGCGGGTGGCCGGCGCGATCATGGTCACGGACGGCCAGATCCACGACATTCCGGCCGAAGCGCAGGCGCTCGGCTTCAACGCGCCGGTCCATGGCCTCGTCACCGGCCGGCCGGACGAGTTCGACCGCCGCATCGAGGTGACGACCAGCCCCCGCTTCGGTCTCGTCGACGAGGACCAGCGCCTGCGCTACCGGGTCATCGAAGAGGGTCCGAAAGCCTCGGACGCGCCGGTCGAGGTGCAGATATTCCTCAATGGCGACCTGATCGCCCGCGAGCAGGTCCGCCCCGGCAGCGAGGCCGAATTTACCTTCCAACTGCCGCGGTCAGGCAAGAACATCCTGGAACTCTCCGCCGCGCGTGATCCCGACGAGATCACCCCGGTCAACAACCGGGCGATCGCGGTCGTCGACGGCATTCGCGAGAATTTGCGGGTGCTGCTGGTTTCCGGCGAACCGCACGCGGGCGAGCGCACCTGGCGCAACCTGTTGAAGTCGGATGCGGCCGTCGATCTCGTCCATTTCACCATCCTGCGCCCGCCCGAAAAGCAGGACGGCACGCCCATCGACCAGCTGTCGTTGATCGCCTTCCCGACCCGCGAACTGTTCGTCGAAAAGATCGACGATTTCGACCTGATCATCTTCGATCGCTATCAGGAGCGCGGCGTGCTGCCGGCGCTGTATTTCGACTACATCGCCCAATATGTCGAAAACGGCGGGGCGATGCTGATCGCCGCGGGGCCGGAATATGCCGGCAACGAAAGTGTCGCGACCACGCCGTTGCAGGCGGTGCTGCCGGCGATGCCGACCGGCGGCATCGAAAAGAAGGCGTTCTATCCGCGAATTTCCGACCTCGGCCGCAAGCATCCTGTCACGCGGAACCTGCCCGGCTCGAACAGCGAACCGCCCGACTGGAGCCCTTGGTTCCGTTCGATCGACGTCGGCGAACCCAAGGGCGAGACGGTGATGAACGGGCCGGACGGCAAGNGAACAGCGAACCGCCCGACTGGAGCCCTTGGTTCCGTTCGATCGACGTCGGCGAACCCAAGGGCGAGACGGTGATGAACGGGCCGGACGGCAAGCCGCTCCTCGTCCTGAACCGGGTCGAGGAAGGCCGCATCGCGCTGCTTCTGTCCGATCACGAATGGCTGTGGTCGCGCGGCTTCGAGGGCGGCGGCCCGCATGTGGCGCTGTTCCGACGTCTGGCCCATTGGCTGATGAAGGAACCCGAATTAGAGGAAGAGGCACTGGACGCCGAGGCGCGGGGCTCCGACCTTCTCGTCACCCGCCAGACGATCGGCGAGCAACCCGGTCCCGCGACCGTTTTGACGCCATCCGGCCAAGCGCTCAGTGTGCCGATGATCGAGGTCGGCGCCGGCCGCTACGAGGGCGTGCTGGAGACCGACGAACTCGGGCTTTTCCAAGCTGCCAATGGCGACCTGCGCGCTCTGGCCAATGTCGGCCCGGTCAATCCGCGTGAATATCGCGAAGCGATCTCGACGACGGAAAAGCTGGAACCGATCACTGACGCGACGCGCGGCAGCGTCCGCCGGCTGACCGGGGCGTCCGGCGACATCGACGTCCCGCGCATCGTGCCGGTCAGCGGCCGCGCGGATGCCGATGGCCGCGACTGGATCGGGCTGCGGAAGACCGAGGAGACCGTGCTCAGGGGCGTCGACCGGACACCGCTGTTCGCCGGCTTCCTCGGCCTGGCGGTGCTGCTCCTGGCACTCTCGGCGACCTGGTATCGCGAGGGGCGGTAGCGGGGCGGGCCAATCTCACTCTCGCCACAGATGGCGGAAAATTGACTCCAAACGACTGCTTCTGCTTACCCCGCGAAATGCCGCACGGCGAGCGACACTGTGGCTGCGATAATCACATCAATGGCGTAATTGAGAGCGTTCTCGGCGATTTTTTTCGAAAGATAGGAGAATGCAGGCCTTACCATTCCCAGCCAAAGATTCGGATCGATTTCACGAACCTTAAGCAGCATGATGGCCGCTTCCAATTGCATGAGGTTACGCTCGGCCTCGTCACCTCCCTCCACCATGAACAGATTATTGCTGCGAACTTGTCGCACAATCTCACTAAGATTTTTCCTGATTTCGACGATATCTTCACTGTCGGGATCTATGGCTATAGTCACCGGCCCTGCCGAGTTAATACGTCCATCAAGTACGTTGGGTCCATCCAACTGATCGCCGAACTCCAAGGGGCGACCCTGCCCTTCATTGCCACCGGCTCCCGTAAACGCCTCTTCTGGCTCCTGTTCGCCAACTACAAAGTGCCGATTGGCAGACAATCCGCCCCCATACTCCGAAGTGCCGTAATTGCCGCTTCCGAAGGACGCCGGCGGAACGCCCGTGCCGGAGGCAACTGCTCGCTCACGTATGGCTTTTTGAACATCCTCTAAGCTCGACTTTGGCCATTTTGAGCGGGTTTTCGCTCAAGCGTGGATCCAGAAATCCGGCTCGGCGGCGATATAGTCGAGAGCCTTGTCGAGCGGCATCGTGGCGATGC
>NZ_JAZHLK010000042.1:0-31928 GCF_036549515.1 Aurantimonas sp. E1-2-R+4
GCCGCGTTCTGCTGCGTCACCTTGTCCATCTGATCGGCCGCGCCGGAGACTTCCCTGAGGCTGGTCGCCTGCTCCTTGGCGCTCACCGCGATCGTCGCGATCAGCTCGGCCATTGAACTCACCTCGGCGACGATCTCGTCCAGCGACTTGCCCGAGGCCGTCACCAGCTCGACGCCGCTCTCCACCTGGCTGCGCGAGGTCGCGATCAGCGTCTTGATCTCCTTGGCCGCCTCGGCAGAGCGCTGGGCCAGCCCGCGCACTTCCTGGGCGACCACCGCAAAGCCCTTGCCGGCTTCACCCGCCCGCGCCGCCTCGACGCCCGCATTCAAGGCGAGGAGGTTGGTCTGGAAGGCGATTTCGTCGATCACCGAGATGATCTGGTTGATCTGCTCGGAGGATTTCTCGATCTGGCTCATCGCCGCCACCGCCTGGCCGACGATCTCGCCGCCCTTTTCGGCCTTGCCGCGGGCGGAACTCGCCGCCGTCTGCGCCTTGCCGGCGCCCTCGGCGGTCTGGTTCACCGCCGTCGTCACCTGGCCCAGCGCCGCAACCGTCTCTTCCAGGCTGGCCGCCTGCTGCTCGGTGCGCTGCGACAGGTCGTTCGAGGCCGTGTTGATCTCGGCGAGACCCGTGCGGATCGAGCCGATCGAGGTGACGACACCGCCGATTGCCTCTTCAAGGCTGGCCACGCTGTCGTTGAACTTCGCCCGGATCGGCTCGAACTCCGCCGCCACCGGTTCGGCCATGCGCACCGTCAGATCACCGTCCGACAGCCGCTCGAAGCCGACTTCGACCATGCCGACGAAGGTCCGCAGATCCTCGGCCTTGGAATTGTCCAACGCCGCCTGGCGGTTCTTCGCCTGTTCCTGGTCGATCCGCGACGCCTCGGCCTCGCTCTCCAGACGCTCCTGCTCGATCGCCGCCTGCTTGAAGATCTCGACGGCCGCAGCCATTGCCCCGACCTCGTCCTTGCGATCTGTTCCCGCTATCACAACGGTCTTGTCTCCGTCCGCTAGCCGCCGCATCACTTCGATCATGGCGTTGATCGGAGACGCTATTGAACGGGACAGAACATAGCCCATTATTGCCGCGATTAGCAGGGCGACCGTCGCACCAAGGAAGAGCGTCATTTCGGCAGCCAACGTCGCGGCATGCTTTTCTTCCATCCGCGTAGTGACGATCTGTTCCTGCGCTTCCTTGATCTCCGCCACGATGCCTCGCGCCTCGGCCAAGGTCGAGGTTGTGGTCAGATCGATCGCTTGCTGTCGCGTCATCGGGTTTCCGGCAAGGGCGATCTGCCGCTCGGCCGATTGCGCCTGCCAGTTCGTGACGAATGCCTCCAACCGATCCAGACGCGCCAGTTGCTCCGACGATACGGTGTTGCCACGGAAGAAGGCGGCACTTTCCAGAAAATCGGCTTTCGCCTTCTCATAGGCCTTGGTGAATTTGTCTTCGCCCGTCAAAACGAAGCCCCGCACGGCGTTCTGCTGCTCCACCATCGTTTCGAGGATGACCTCCGCCTTGACGTTGAGGCTGAAGCTCCGCTCGTTCGCGGCAACGCTCGCCTGAACGGATTCCAAATCCCTGTAGACCAGATAGTTCGCGACCACCGTGGTCACGATAATCGCGGCGAACGCGATCAAAAGTTTCCGCGAGATGCGAATGTTGTTCAACGTCATTTTTCTCTCTCTTCCCGCGATAACGCGAGTAGTACTGTCGGTCAGCCTATCGCTTTGGATTGGTTAACAACCACTTAACCAGATCGGCGCTCACCGAGCGGAACGTGTTCCGCCGGCAGGTGTGTCTTGCCGCTCGCCAAAACTTCAGCCTTGAGGGGGATCCTTTCTGAGACAGGGGCAACATCGTCGAAATTGATTACGAATTCGTTCTTGGGAGCCTGCTCGGATGCCCCTGTGGCGTCCTTCCGGAAAGATCGAATCCGATAGTATTATGATAAGAAATGAAGATTTTTCGGAAGACTTAGGGAAACATTTCCAGCCCTTATTCGGCAGGTATTTGCCTCGTCCGGAGATTGCGCCGAAACACGACCCGCCTTCATCGGAGGGAGAAATGGTATCCAGGCCAACTTTACGACGAATCCGGAGAATGTCGTTCCGCAACCCTGCCAATCGGGAGGAGAAAGATCGGCCGCCGAAGCAAAGACGGTCATCCGATATGCGCGTTCTCTTTGACGACCGCACGTTCAAACCATTCGTCCATCTGGATCTTCCCACTGCGGCAAGATGTCGCGAGGGTTTCGCCACTCGCCAGAGCGATAGCAATCCGCGTCGACAGCATGCAGCCGGTGCCGCGAATCGCGACCGGGCGACGCGGCGAGGCGAAGCGATCCGGCGTGTCGCCGCCGGACTGAAACAGCAGATCCACCGCGGCGTCGCCTTGGTCATGGCCGCCCTTGACGAGCACAGCCTTTGTGCCGGCCCCAAGGAGGACGCCCGCCTGCTCCGCGATTGTGGCCGGAGGCTCGGCGTCCAAGATCGCCGCCGCCAGAATTTGAAGCTCGGGCAGATTCGGCGTCAGCAGGGTTGTCAGCGGGAGTATCCGCTCGAGAAAGACCGCCATCGCCGCATCGTCGAGAAGCCGATGGCCGGAACTCGACGCCACGATGGGATCGACCACAACCGGGAGGCCGCGATATGCGTTCAACAGGTCGGCGACCGTTTCAACCGCGGCAACCGAGCCGAGCATGCCGATCTTGATGGCGCCGACTGTCCCATCCTCCAGCGCCAGCCGGATCTGCTCGCGCAGAATGTCCGGCGGAACCGGATGGATGACAGTCACCTGACGGTCGGATTGCGCCGTCACCGCGGTGAGTGCAAACCGCAGCGTGGCGCCGAGATGGTGCGCGGCGCGAATGTCCGCGGCGATCCCGGCCCCGCCCGAGGAATCCGAGCCGGCGATCGCCAGCACCACCGGCGAGGCGCTCAAGCGCTGTCCGTCCCTGCCGCTTCCGCCTCGCCGCCCGTGCGCCAGCGCCTCGTTGCCGCGATCCATTCGCGGGTCCGCGCCTCCGGGTCGGCGTTTCGGGTGATGTCGGTAACGACGGCGGCGCTGTCGGCACCGTTCGCGAACACCTCACCGAGCCGCGCGACGGTGAGCCCGCCGATCGCCACCAGTGGTATGTCGCCGATCACCGCCCGCCAGGCGGCGAGCTTTGCCGGGGTCTGCGGCGCCCAATTCATCGCCTTCAGAAAGGTCGGCCAGATCGGCCCGAGCGCGACATAGTCGGGTTCGGCGGCCAGCGCGGTTTGAAGCTCGGCTTGGTCATGGGTCGACAGGCCGAGCTTCAGCCCGGCCCGGCGGATGGCGGCACGATCGGCGCCGGCCAGATCCTCCTGGCCGAGATGGACGACATCGCAGCCCTCCTCGATCGCCAGACGCCAGTGGTCGTTGACCACGAGCTGGCAGGCATTGGCCTCGCACACGTCCCTTGCGCGGCGAATTTCGGCGCGCAGCCGCCGCGCGTCCATCGCCTTGGCTCGCAATTGCACCAGTCTGACGCCAAGCGGCACCAGCCGCTCGACCCAGTCGGCGTCGTCGACGATCAGGTAAAACGGATCGAGCCCGATCCGCGTGCCCCCATCCATTGTCGCGCTCATGCCAGCAGCGCCCTGCCCAGCACCGGCGTCGACGGCGCGGCCATGTCGCGCGGCTCCAGCGCGCCCGCCTCGTAGCCGAGTCGCCCGGCCTCGACCGCCAGCGCGAAGGCCCGCGCCATCGCGACCGGATCGCCGGCCTTGGCGATTGCGGTGTTGAGGAGGACGCCGTCGAAGCCGAGTTCCATCGCCTCGGCCGCATGCGAGGGCACGCCGAGACCGGCGTCGACGATCAGCGTCACCTCCGGAAAATGCGCCCTGAGGCTGCGCAGCCCATAGCGGTTGTTGAGGCCCCTGGCCGAGCCGATCGGTGCGCCCCAGGGCATGAGGACGCGGCATCCGGCTTCGATCAAGCGTTCGGCGGCGACGAGGTCCTCGGTCGTATAAGGCAAGACCTCGAACCCCTCGGCGACGAGGATTCGCGCCGCGTCGACCAAGCCGAAGAGATCGGGCTGCAGCGTGTCGGCCTCGCCGATCACCTCCAGCTTGACCAGCGTGGTGTCGAAGATCTCGCGGCCCATCTGCGCGGTCGTCACCGCGTCCTTCACCGTATGGCAGCCAGCCGTATTGGGCAGCACCTGCACGCCGAGATCGCGGATCAGGTCCCAGAAGCCCTGCCCGGCCTTCGCTCCGGCACTCTCGCGGCGGAGCGAGACGGTGACGAGTTCCGCCCCGGAAGCGCGCACGGCGTCGGCCATGATCGCCGGCGACGGATAGAGCGCGGTGCCGAGCATCAGCCGCGAGGCGTGGTGGCGTCCGTAAATGTCCATCGACAATCTCCTAGCCTCCCTGCATGGGCGCGACGATTTCGATCGCATCGCCGTCGACGACCGGTGTCGCCGGTCGGTCCTCTTTCGCCACGAAATCACAATTGCGCGCGGTGGCGACGACCGCGTCCGCCAGCCCGAGTTCGACCAGAAGAGCATCGAGTGTCGTCGCCGCGACCTCGCGCGCCTCGCCGTTCAGCTTGATCGTCACGCCGCAACCCTCCCGCTCTTGCCGAGGGCGAGATCGGCCGCCCGCCCCGCGACATCCGGCGCCAGCAGAAATCCGTGGCGGTAAAGACCGTTGACCGAGATCACCCGTCCCTGCCGCGTCACCCGTGGCAGGTTGTCGGGAAAGGCCGGCCGAATCCCGACGCCGGTCTCGAGGATCTCCGCCTCGGCGAAAGCCGGGTGCAGCGCGTAGGCGGCCGACAAAAGCTCGACCGCCGAGCGCAGCGTGATCGCGCCCCGGTTTTCGCTCTCGATCATCGTCGCGCCGACCATGAAGATGCCGTCCACACGCGGCACGACGTAGATCGGCTGACGCGGATGCAGGAGACGGATTGGCCGCGACAGCGACACCTCGCCCGTCCGCAGCAGCACCATTTCACCGCGCACGCCGCGCAGCTCCGGCAAGGTCTCGCGGGCGGCAAAACCACGGCAATCGATGACCGTTTCGAAGCCCGCGGACGCAGCGCGCCCGTCCTCACCGAAATGGAATGCGACCCCCATCCCCTCCAGCCGCCGGGCCAGCGCCTTCAAGGCGCAGCGCGGGCACAGATGCGCCTCTTCCGCAAACAGCAGCCCTGCCTGGAACCGCCCGGCGAGGCTGGGTTCCAGCTCGGCGATTTCCTCGGCGCCGATACGTTCGAAATGGTCGGTGCGCCGGGCGAAACGGTCGAGCTCCGCCCGGTCGCGCGGCGGCGCGAGGACCAGGCTGCCCTGCCGCGCCACACTGGGAACGCGGGCCGCCCACCAGTCGGCGGCGCCGGCGCCGAGCCGGACCACCTCGGCCTCGGCGCTTTCGCGCTCGCACCACGGCGCCAGCATGGCGCCGGCGAGACGCGACGCCGCACCCTCGCCGATGGCGGCGCCACGCTCGAACACCGTCACCGAAGCGCCCCGCTCGGCGAGCACGGTGGCCGAGGCCAGCCCCGCGACGCCGGCGCCGAGAACCGCGATCGGCATCGGCCTACTCCGCCGCCTCGCCGGCCGCGTTCGCCGGCATATAAAGGTCGCCGCCCTCACGGTATTTGCGGGCCATCTCCTCCATCCCCTCTTTCTGCGCCTCGGCGCGGATATCGTGGGAGATCTTCATGGAGCAGAATTTCGGGCCGCACATGGAGCAGAAATGCGCCGTCTTGTGCGCCTCCTTGGGCAGCGTCTCGTCGTGCAGCGAGCGCGCCGTTTCCGGATCCAGCGAGAGGTTGAACTGGTCCTCCCAGCGAAACTCGAATCGGGCCCGCGACAGCGCGTCGTCGCGCAGCTGCGAGGCCGGGTGGCCCTTGGCGAGATCGGCGGCGTGGGCGGCGATCTTGTAGGTGATCACCCCGACCTTGACGTCGTCGCGGTCGGGCAGGCCCAGATGCTCCTTGGGCGTTACGTAGCAGAGCATGGCCGTGCCGAACCAGCCGATCATCGCCGCGCCGATGCCGCTGGTGATATGGTCGTAGCCCGGCGCGATGTCGGTGACCAAGGGCCCGAGCGTATAGAACGGGGCCTCGCCGCAGACCTTCATCTGCAGATCGACATTTTCCTTGATCTTGTGCATCGGCACATGACCGGGCCCCTCGATCATCACCTGGCAGTCCTTGGCCCAGGCGATCTGCGTCAGTTCGCCGAGCGTTTCCAGTTCGGCGAACTGTGCCTTGTCGTTGGCGTCGGCGATCGAGCCGGGACGCAGGCCGTCACCGAGCGAGAAAGACACGTCGTACATCCGGCAGATGTCGCAGATTTCCTCGAAATGCTCGTAGAGGAAGCTCTCCTTGTGGTGGTGCAGGCACCATTTGGCCATGATCGAGCCGCCGCGAGAGACGATGCCGGTGACCCGCTCGACGGTGAGCGGGATGTGACGCAGCCGCACGCCGGCATGGATGGTGAAATAGTCGACACCCTGCTCGGCCTGCTCGATCAGCGTGTCGCGATAGACCTCCCAGGTCAGATTCTCGGCGATGCCGTCGACCTTCTCCAGCGCCTGGTAGAGCGGCACGGTGCCGATCGGCACCGGCGCGTTGCGGATGATCCACTCGCGAATGTCGTGGATGTTGCGACCGGTCGACAAATCCATGACCGTATCGGCGCCCCAGCGGATCGACCAGACCATCTTCTCGACCTCTTCGGCCATCGACGAGGTCACGGCCGAATTGCCGATATTTGCGTTGATCTTGACCAGGAAATTGCGCCCGATCGCCATCGGCTCGAGTTCGGGATGGTTGATATTGGCGGGAATGATCGCCCGCCCCGAGGCGACCTCGTCGCGCACCCATTCGGGGGTGATGAAATCGGGGATCGTCGCGGAGAACGGATGGCCGTCCCGCTCCAGCTCGGCCTTGGCCTGCTCGCGCCCGAGATTCTCGCGGATCGCGACGAACTCCATTTCCGGGGTGACGATGCCGGCGCGGGCATAGGCGATCTGGGTGACGGCCTTGCCGCCCTTCGCCCGCAGCGGCGCATGGGAGACGGGAAAGGTGGGAACGCGCTTGGCGTCGGAGGTGACGCCGTTGTCTTCCGGCCGGACCACCCTGCCGGCATAGTCCTCGACGTCTCCCGCGGCGAGCGTCCAGTCCCGCCGCTTGCGGGGAAGGCCGGCGGCAATATCCGTCGTTGCCGTGTCGTCCGTATAGGGGCCGGAGGAATCATAGACGGTGACCGGCGGCTCGCCGGCGGTCGGATGCACCGAAATTTCGCGCATCGGGACGCGTACTTCGGGGTGGAGTGTCCCGGCGCGCCAGATCTTGCGGGATGCAGGCAGCGGGCCGCTGGTTACGGTGGGTGTCAGGGCGTTCATAGGCTCTCCTGTTCGACGAGGAGATCCAGTTCCGCGGTTTGGGTAAGATTGGGCCGTTTCACACCGGGGGTTTCCCGATGCCTCTTCCCGATTGTCGTCGCCAGAGAACGCGCCGCGTAGGCGGCGGGTCGTCAAAGGGGAGAACGGATCGGGAAGCGGCTCACTCCATCCCTACGCCAGTGTCAACTGGATCAGGTTCGTAGGGTCGCCGCGCGCTTCTTGAGCCGTCGGCCTCTCAGTTCCTTGCCGGAACTCCCCTTGGACGAGCGAACGCTATCAATTCAGCGGCCAAAGTCAACGGCGATCTGCGCCGACCCGGAGACCGGACCGCCAAATGTCGTGAAAGCACCGCCGAAGCGCCTATTCCTTCACCGCGCCGGTCATCGACGAGACGTAATAGTCGACGAAGAAGGAGTAGAGGATGACGACGGGGAGCGAGCCGAGCAGAGCCCCGGCCATCAGCGCCCCCCATTCGTAGATGTCGCCGCGCACAAGCTCGGTCAGCACGCCGACCGGGATTGTCTTGTTCTCCGACGAGGAGATGAAGGTCAGCGCGTAGATGAACTCGTTCCAGGACAGCGTGAAGGCGAAGATGCCGGCGGAGATCAGGCCGGGCACGGCCAAAGGCAGCACCACCTTGGTCAGGATCTGCCAGCGCGTCGCCCCGTCCACCAGCGCGCTCTCTTCCAGCTCGAAGGGGATGGTGCGGAAATAGCCCATCAGCAGCCAGGTGCAGAACGGGATGAGGAAGGTCGGATAGGTCAGGATCAGCGCCAGCCGGGAATCGAAGATGCCGACATTGAAAACGATGAAGGCGAGCGGAATGAACAGGATCGACGGCGGCACGAGATAAGCGAGAAAGATCAACAGACCGGTGACCCGCGCGCCGGTGAAGCGCACCCGTTCGATCGCGTAGGCGGCGAAGACCGAGGCGGCCAGCGCAATCGCCGTCGAGGCAACGGAGACCAGCATGGTGTTCCACAGCCAGCCCGGATAGGAGGTCTCGAAGAGCAGGAAGCGGATATGCTCGAGCGTCGGCTTGACCACCCAGAACGGGCTATAGTCGGTATAGTTGGTCAGCTGGTGGTTCGGTTTTACCGCCGTGATCGCCATCCAGTAGAATGGGAACAGCAGCACGAACACGAACACCGCCAAGGGCAGATAGACCACGAGGATGCGGCGCGGCAGCGAGTTGAACTGCTGCATGCCTTCGGTGTCGTCATGCACGGCGACGGTGCGGCCGGGAAGCGTTTTTTGGCTCACGGGGGTCATCTCCTCAGTCGGCCGCGCCCTGCTGCCATTTGCGTCGCTGTAGCCCGAAGAACGAGAACAGGATCGCGGCGAGCAGGAAAGGAATCATGGCGACGGCGATCGCCGCGCCCTCACCGAGCTGGCCGCCGGGAATGGCGCGCTGGAACGAGAGCGTCGCCATCAGATGCGTCGCGTTGACCGGGCCGCCGCGCGTCAAGACGTAGATCAGCTGGAAATCGGTGAAGGTGAACAGCACCGAGAAGGTCATCACCACGGCGATGATCGGCGTCAGCAGCGGCAGGGTGATCTTGGTGAAACGCTGCCACGGCGTCGCGCCGTCGAGCGCCGCGGCCTCGTTCAGCGATTGCGGGATCGTCTGCAGCCCCGCGAGCAGCGAGATCGCCACGAACGGAATGCCGCGCCAGACATTGGCCGCGATGACCGAGGCGCGGGCCTTGTTCGGATCGCCGAGGAAGTTGATCGGCGTGTCGATCCAGCCCCACTGCATGAGCACCCAGGAAATGATCGAGAACTGTGAATCGTAGATCCACCAGAAGGCTAGCGCCGACAGGACTGTCGGCACCACCCAGGGCAGCAGGATGATCGCTCGGAAGAAGTTCTTGAACGGCAGGCGCTCGTTGAGGATCAGGGCCAGCCAAAGGCCGAGCACGAACTTCAGCACCGAGGCGACGAAGGTGTAGAGGACGGTGTTGTAGACCGACAGCCAGAACACCGGATCGTCGAACAGCCAGGCGTAGTTTTCCAGACCGACGAAGACGCCGGTGCGACCGATGGTCGTATCGGTAAAGCCCAGCCAGACGCCGAGCCCGAGCGGATAGGTGAGGAAGAACAGCAAGAAGATCGCCGCCGGCAGCATGAACAGCAGCCCGAGGCCGTTCCGGCTTTGCACGAACCGGCGCAGGATGGATGGCCGCGGTACCGCCTGGACGCTCGACATCGCTTGCTCGTTCCTCTTTTGCTGCCCGGCCCACGGGATCGGGTAAATCACGCCACATCGCTGCGGTCTTGATGGTCGAAAACGCCAAGGGGCGCCAGCGATCGCCGGCGCCCCTCGTTTGGTTAGCGGTAGTAGCGGGCGATACGCCGCTCGGCGTTGGCGATCGCCTCTTCGGCCGTCCGTTGACCGGTGACCGCCTCCGCAAACATGTCGACGACCACATAGTCGGCCATCACGCCGGCCGACGAGGGTCCGAGCGGCCCGGCAAAGCCGTTCGGGCGCAAGCTCGCCGACGCCTTGGAATAGGGCTCGTGGATCGGGTCCGAGGTCCAGATCGGATTGTCGGCGAACGCCTTCAACGGCTGGCAGCAATAGGCGCTGGCACCCTGAATCCAGGCGTTCATCTGATCGGGCTGGTACATGAAGGCGATGTAGGCCTTGGCCGCCTCCGGGTATTTGGTGTGCTTGAAGACGTTGATCGTCGAGGTCTGGTGCAGTTCCACCGACTTGCCGACCGGACCGATCGGCAGGTTGGTCGTGCGCATGTCCTCGGCGATCTCCGCCATCGCGGGGTCTTTCTTGGCGGCGTAGTAGAGTGAGACTCCGTTTGCCGTCAGCGAGATCTGTCCGGCCAGAAAGGCGCGGTTGTTGTTGATGTCGAGCCAGCTCTCGGTGCCCGGGATGAAGGTCGCGTAGAGCGCCTTGGCGTATTCGATCGCGGCTTTGGTCTCGGGGCTGTCGATCGCCGGCTTACCACTCTCGTCGACGGTCATGCCGCCATGGCTCCACAACAGCCAGTGCGCGTAGTTGTTGCCGTCGCCGACGGCCTTGCCGTGCGGGAATCCGGCGGGCGTGCCCTTGGCCTGCATCGCTTTGCAAAGCTCGAGGAAGCCGTCGGTATCTTGCGGGAACTCGTCGAACCCGGCCGCCTTCATATGGCTGTCGCGATAGCAGATGGCGTTGCCGATCGCGGTCAGCGGGACGGCGATGAACTTGTCGCCCTGCTTGGCGTAGCCTTCCAGGCCCTCGTACCAGCCGCCGCTCTGCTCGCCGAGCGCGGTGGCGACGTCGGTGACGTCGACGAGCTTGTCGGGATACTGGAACGGATCGTCGAACCAGCTCATCACCATATCGGGGCCGGAGCCGACATTGGCCGCGACGGCCGCCTTGGGACGCACGTCCTCCCAGCTTTCCTGGTCGATCTGGACCTCGACGCCGATCGCCTCGGTAAACGCCTTGGTGTTGGCGTTCCAGGCTTCTTCCTCACCGGACACGAACGGCACCCAGCGAAGCAGCCTGAGACTTGCGCCCTCTTCCGGCTTGAATTCCGGCATGGCCCCTTGCGCGAAGGCGCGGCCATTTCCGAGCATTCCGCCGAATGCCGCGCTCGCCGCGAGGCCCGCCGTACCCTGTAGAAGTGTTCTGCGATTGATCGTCATTGCTATCTCCTCCTCTTGAGCGGAAGCGCTCCCTGCACTCTCCGTCGGCGGCCTCCCGCTGCCGCGACGGTCTGTCTGGCTTAGTCTCTCATTGTTGGCATCGACAGGCCGCTTAGGCCAGACGCGTGCCGACTGAGATCACTCCGAGACGCGCGCCCCGGACTTGGCGTCGAACAGATGCACCGCGTTCGGGTCGATCGACACCCGCAGCTCGTCTCCCGGCCCTTCGGAAATGCGCTCACGGAAGACGCAGATTATCTCGGTCTGGCCAAGCTTGGCGATGACGTGGGTCTCGGAGCCTGTCGGCTCAACCACCTCGACCTTGAGCGGCACGTCACCGCCGAGGCTCATCCCCTCCGGTCGCACGCCGTAGATCGTCTCGCGTCCAGGCTCGACCTTGCCCGGCCGCGCGATCGGCAGTCGATGTCCATCGCCCGTGACGAAATATGTTCGGTCGTCCGGATCGGCCGCGCCGGTCACCATGTTCATCGCCGGCGAGCCGATGAAACCAGCGACGAAAAGATTGTCGGGACGGTCGTAGAGCTCCAGCGGCGTGCCGACCTGCTCGACGATCCCGTCGTGCATGACGACGATCTTGTCGGCCATGGTCATCGCCTCGATCTGGTCGTGGGTGACGTAGACGGTGGTGGTCTTCAGGCGCTGGTGGAGATTCTTCATCTCGGAGCGCATCGAGACGCGCAGCTTGGCGTCGAGATTCGACAGCGGCTCGTCGAACAGGAACACCTGCGGCTCGCGCACGATCGCCCGCCCCATGGCGACGCGCTGGCGTTGGCCGCCGGAAAGCTGGCGCGGATAACGGTCGAGCAGATGGGTCAGGCCGAGGATTTCGGCGGCGGGCTTGACCCGGGCTTCGATCTCGTTCTTCGAGGCACCCTTCAGCATCAACGAAAACGCCATGTTCTCCGCCACGGAGATGTGCGGGTAGAGCGCATAGTTCTGGAAGACCATGGCGATATCGCGGTCCTTCGGCGGCAAGGCATTGACCACCCGGTCGCCGATCAGGATCTCACCGGAAGAGATGTGCTCCAGCCCCGCGAGCATGCGCAGCAGTGTCGACTTGCCGCAGCCCGACGGGCCCACCAGCACGACGAACTGCCCCTCCTCGATATCGATCGAGACGCCATGCAGCACTTCCACCGGACCGAACGCCTTGCGCACGTCCCGGAACGTCACCGATGCCATTCGCTTCCCCACAATGGATTCTTTTCGTTGCCGGCATACTGTCCGCTTCGGCCACACAACGCAATCGGGCCTGTCGCCTTTCGTATACCTTAATTGCAAAACGCTACGATCTGCGGGCTTTTGCAAGCGATTTTTGTCGATCAGCGTCCGGTGATCGAAGAATCCACTGTCGACCCCGCCGGGGCATCCCGTCAATGGCGGATTCCCGTTTGCCGTGCGGGATCAGCCGGCCGTTGCCGGGCCAGAGCCTCGAACGGCGAGAAAACCAATGTCGTAGCTGTCATATTGCCGGATCGCCGGACTTTTCGCGAAGCCGGCCGGGCGCCAGACTCAGCGCTCGGCGAACTGGGCAGCGCCGAGATATTGGTCGATCAGCGCGGCCACCTTGGCGTCGCGTTCCTTGCCTTTTTCGCCGCCCATCACGACGACGATGATCCGGCGTCCGCCGCGCTTGGCGGTCGCGACGAGGTGGAAGCCTGCGTCGCGGATATAGCCGGTCTTCAAACCGTCGACGCCAGGCACCTTGCCGAGAAGCTTGTTCGTCGCCTTGAAGCTCTTGCCGCCATATTCGAACTCGGTCACGCTGAACAGCGGCGCATACTGGGGAAAGCGCGACAGCAAGGCGCGGCCGAGCGTCGCCATGTCGCGCGCCGTGGAGATCTGGCGCGGATCGGGCAGGCCGGAGGCGTTGGCGAATTGCGTCCGGCTCATGCCGAGGGAGCGGGCCTTCGCCGTCATCGCCGCCGCGAAACCATCTTCCGAGCCGCCGAGGTTTTCCGCGATGACGGTCGCGACGTCGTTGGCCGACTTCACCGCGATCGCCTGGGCGGCGTCGCGGACGCGGATCGTCGATCCTGCTTTGAGGCCGATCTTGGCCGGCGGCTTCGACGCCGCGTTCTCGGTGACGACAAGCTCGCTGTCGAGCGAGAGGCGACCCTCGCCGATCGTCTCGAACAGCAAATAGAGCGTCATCATCTTGGTCAGCGAGGCCGGATAGCGCAGGCCGTCGGCCGCCTCCTCGTAGAGCGTGCGGCCGCTGGCGTAATCAAGGACCAGCGTGGACTGCCCGCGGATCTCCGCTTCGCCGGCGAGGGCACTGGCCGCGCGTGGCCCACTCGCTGACATCAAGCCGGCGGTCGTCAGCTCCGTCGACTGGCAGGCGACGAGCGACAGCGCGAGGAGCGCGGCGATCGTCGCTTTGAAGGGCGCGACAAGGCCGGGCCGGGCGAAAAGGCGGAACGTCACTGGGGCGGGGCTCTCGATTGGCTTGCCGGGAGCTAGTTGGCCACGGCGCTGTCTGTCAAACTAACCCTGCGATCTTGAATCTTGTTTAACGACCAATGTGTTGCGGAGGGCACATTGGAGCGACGAGCGCCGGGACGTGTCTTGTCCCATCTCGGGCTCGTCGCGCCGGATCGACAGGGCCGGATCGACAGGGCCGGGCGAACGGGCCATTCTTGGTTGATAGAAAAGTCTGGACCGCCGATGACCGACGCCGAAATTTCCGTCAGCCTCTATTGCGACATCGCCTGCCAGCTGGGCGAGGGTCCGACTTACGATCCGGCGACCGGCACGGCGTGGTGGTTCGACATCGAGGGCCGATCCCTGCTGGAAAAAGGCGGAGACGCGGCGGAAGCGACCGTCCATCCCCTGCCTTTCATGGCGAGCGCCCTCGCCGTCGTCGATGCCGAGCGCCAGCTGATCGCGGCGGAGGATGGCCTTTATCTTCGCGAGACGGCGACCGGGCGGCTGTCGCTGCATCGGCCGCTGGAGGCCGACAATGCGGCGACGCGCTCGAACGACGGCCGCGTCCATCCGTCCGGCGCGCTGTGGATCGGCACCATGGGCAAGGCGCACGAGAAGGGCGCCGGTGCGATCTACTGGTATCGCGGCGGCGAATTGCGGACGCTCTATTCCAACGTCACGATCCCGAATGCGATCTGCTTTTCGCCCGACGGGCGCCTCGCCTATTTCACCGACACCGCCATCAACCGTCTGATGCGCGTCGCCGTCGAACCGAAAACCGGCTTGCCCACCGCCGAGCCCACCCTGTTCTTCGACCAGCGCGGCGGCAAGGGTGGGCTCGACGGCGCGATCTGCGATGCCGACGGTGTGATCTGGAACGCGCGCTGGGGCAATGGAACGGTCGACGCCTATTCGCCGGAGGGGACGCGCCTCCGCACGATCGCAATCGACGCCCGGCAGGTCACCTGCCCCTGCTTCGTCGGCCCGAAACTCGACCGGATGATCGTCACCTCGGCCTGGTCCGGCCTCTCGGAAAAATCGCGTAAGAATGACCCGCATGCCGGCACGACCTTCCTCATCGACCTTCCGGTGCGGGGCCGCCCTGAACCCAAAGTCCTGCTATGACGAAGCGATGGGTCGACACTGCTCGTCGTTAGGGGAGCAGACCGACGATTGACCGCGTAAGGTCAGACGCCGCGCTTCGTCCTCATCCGCTGGCTTTCCTCCAGCGCGGCAAAGCCGTAAGAGGGCCTTGGCAATAGGTGCGGAGGCGCCGACGCGACGGTGTCTTAGCGCGTCTGTACGGAAAACAGGGAGGAAGCGGTGAACCAGCAGTTCAAGTTCGACAACGCGGCGAGCGGTTCGACGATCCAGATCGCCGGCCGGTGGGCCGCTGCGGATTCGGGCGAAACCATCGATGTGATCGCCCCATCGACCGGCGAAGTCGTGGCGAAGATCGCCGCTGGCGGCGAGGCCGAGATCGACCGCGCCGTCGCCGCCGCGCGCGAGGCTTTCGAGCGCGGAGCCTGGGGCCGGCTCTCGGCGGTCGATCGCGGCCGGCTGCTGATGAAGTTCTCCCTGCTCATCGCTGAAAACGCCGAGGAACTGGCGCAGCTGGAAGCGCTCGACTGCGGCAAGCCGATGAAACAGGCGCGGGCCGACATCGCCGCCTGCGCCCGATATTTCGAGTTCTACGCCGGCGCCGCGGACAAGGTACATGGCGAGACGCTGCCCTTCATGAACGGCTACACCGTCATGACCCTGCGCGAGGCCAAGGGCGTCACCGGCCATATCATCGCCTGGAATTACCCGGCGCAGATGTATGGCCGGACTATCGGCGCGTCGCTCGCGATGGGCAACGCGACAGTCATCAAGCCGGCCGAGGAAGCCTGCCTGACGCCGATCCGCCTGACCCAGCTGGCGCTCGAGGCCGGCCTGCCGGAGGGCGCGATCAATCTCGTCACCGGCTATGGCGAAAAGGCTGGCGCGGCGCTGTCCGCCCATCCCGGCATCGACTTCATGTCATTCACCGGCTCGCCCCAGGTCGGCACGCTGATCCAGCAGGCGTGCGCCATCAACAATGTCGGCTGCACCATGGAGCTCGGCGGCAAGTCGCCGCAGATCCTCTTCGACGACGCCGATCTCGACAAGGCGCTGCCGTTCATCTCCGGCGCGATCGTCCAGAATGGCGGCCAGACCTGCTCGGCCGGCAGCCGGCTGCTCATCCACAGACCGATCCTCGACAAGGTACTGGAGCGGGTGACGGCGAAGTTCGAGAGCCTTGTCGCCGCGCCCCATGACGAAGACGCCGATCTCGGCGCCCTGGTCAGCGCCAAGCAAAAGGCGCGCGTCCAGTCCTTCCTCGATCACGCGGCCGACACCGGCATCAAGACGCTGGCGACCGGCCGGATCTCGCCGAACGCGCCGGCCGACGGCTTCTATGTCGCGCCGCGCGTTCTCGGCCTGGTGCCGCCCGAGCATCGCCTGGCCCGCGAGGAGGTGTTCGGCCCTGTGCTTGCCGTCTCCACCTTCGAGGACGAGGCGGATGCCGTCCGCATCGCAAACGGCACCGACTACGGCCTTGTCGCCGGAATCTGGACGAATGCCGGCGACCGGCAGATGCGCATGGCCCGAAAGGTCCGCGCCGGCCAGGTCTACGTCAACGGCTATGGGGCCGGCGGCGGCATCGAACTTCCCTTCGGCGGAGTGAAGAAATCCGGCCACGGCCGCGAGAAGGGTTTCGAGGCCCTCTACGAGTTTTCGGAATTGAAGACGGTCGTGTTCAACCACGGCGAATAGATAGACGATCGATCGGGAGGATCATTCATGCGTCTGGCCAACAAGCGCGCCCTCGTCACGGGTGGCGGCTCCGGTTTCGGCGAAGGCATCGCCAGGGCCTTTGCGAAGGAGGGCGCGAAGGTCGCCGTGCTCGACATCAACGAGGCAGGCGCCCGGCGGGTGGCCGGCGAACTCGGCGACGGGCATGTGGCGATTCCCTGCGACCTCACCGACGGACAAGCGGTCGAAGCGGCGTGGAAGACGGCCACCGACGCGCTGGGCGGCATCGACATCGTCGTCAACAATGCCGGCTGGACCCACCGCAACAAGCCGATCCTCGAGGTCACCGAGGAGGAGTTCGACAAGGTCTATGCGGTCAATGTGAAGGCGATCTTCCACATGACCCGGACCTGCGTCCCCGCCATGCGCGACGCGGGCGGCGGCGTCATCATCAATATCGGCTCGACCGCCGGCTTGCGTCCGCGTCCGGGCCTGACCTGGTACAATTCGTCCAAGGGCGCGGTGAACACGCTGACCAAGTCCCTCGCCGTCGAGCTGGCGCCGATGAAGATCCGCGTCTGCGGCATCGCCCCGGTGATCGGCGAAACGGGTCTGCTGTCGGAATTCATGGGCGTCCCGGATACGCCGGAGAACCGCGCCAAATTCATTGCCACCATCCCGCTCGGCCGGATGAGCCGGCCCGAGGACATCGCCAACGCCACCGTCTTCCTTTCCTCCGACGAAGCCGCGATGATCACCGGCGCCGTCCTCGAGGTCGATGGCGGCCGCTGCATCTGAGGTTCCGGCCATGAAGCTTTTAAAGAACGCCACCTCGCCCTTCGCCCGCATCGCCCATGCGGCGTTGATCGAGGCGAAAATCGCGGATCTGGAGATCCAGACCGTCGACCCGTGGGCCGACGAGGCCGATCTGCTGGCCTCCAACAGCGCCGGCCGGGTTCCCTGCCTCGTTCTCGACGATGGCACGGGGATCACCGAGTGCCTGCTCATCGCGACATTTGCCGAGCGACAGGGCAAGGGCGCCCTATCGGCCAGTGATCCGAAGAGCCTTGCGATCGCCGGCACCGGCATCGGTGTCTGCGACGCCGCCGTGCAGATTCTGATTGGACGCCGGATCGTCAGCGGCGATTTCGCCGACCACGCCTTCGACGCCAATCCGATCGCCGCCAGGCGCAGGCGCTCCGTCGCCGACGGCCTGAAGCGCCTCGATGCGATGGTCCTCGACACGCCCGGCGAGCGTCTGGATCTCGGCACCATCGCCGCCATCACCGCGCTCGACTATGTTGAGCTACGCTTTCCCGGCGCCGAGTGGATTTCGGCAACGCCGCGATTGTCTGCTCTGCGCGAGCTGGCATCCGATCGGCCGGCGCTGGCCGCGACCCGCCCGCCGCTTTAAGGAGCATTGCCATGCAGGACCCGATCGTCATCCTTGGCGGCGCCCGCACGCCGCTTGGCGGCTTTCAGGGCGAACTGGCCGGCCTTGCGGCCACCGAGCTGGGCGCCAGGGCGATCGCCGCCGCGATGCAGCGCACTGGCGCCGCGACCGACGCCGTTACCGAGGTGACGATGGGCTGCGTGCTGCCCGCCGGGCTCGGCCAGGCGCCGGCCCGTCAGGCGGCGATCGGCGGCGGCCTGCCGAAATCCGTCCCCTGCGCCACCGTCAACAAGATGTGCGGTTCGGGCATGATGGCGGTGATGATGGCCCATGACAGCCTCTGCGCGCGGCCGGAGGGCCTGCGCGTCGCCGGCGGCATGGAGTCGATGTCGAACGCGCCGTATCTGCTACCCAAGGCGCGCGCCGGCCTGCGGCTCGGCCATGGCCAGGTGATCGACCACATGTTCCTCGACGGCCTGGAGGACGCCTACGACAAGGGCCGGCTGATGGGCAGTTTCGCAGAGGACGCGGCCGAAGCCTACCAGTTCACCCGTACCGAACAGGACGACTACGCCGTCGCCTCGCTGACCCGCGCCCTTGATGCTCAAGGGAGTGACGCGCTCGGCGCCGAGATCGTTCCCGTCGAGGTCGCGACCCGCAAGGGCTCGATCACCGTCAGCCGCGACGAACAGCCCGGTAAGGCAGATGCCGCCAAGATCCCGACCCTGAAGCCCGCCTTCCGGGCCGGCGGCACGGTGACCGCCGCCAATTCCTCGTCGATCTCCGACGGCGCGGCGGCGCTGGTGCTCGGCCGCGAGAGTGGCGCCGAAAAGCGTGGCCTGACGCCACTCGCGCGGATCGTCGCGACCAGCCAGTTCGCAGGAGAGCCGGCAAAATTCACCTCCGCGCCCGTCGAGGCGATCCGCCGCGTCCTCGACGCCGCCGAATGGCAGCTCACCGATGTCGATCTTTTCGAGATCAACGAGGCCTTCGCCGTCGTGCCGATGATCGCCATGCGCGAACTCGGCATTCCGCTCGACATCATGAACGTCCATGGCGGCGCCTGCGCTCTCGGCCACCCGATCGGCGCGTCCGGCGCCCGCATCATCGTCACGCTCCTCGCCGCCCTTCACGAGCGGGGACAGCGGCGCGGCGTCGCCGCGATCTGCATCGGCGGTGGCGAGGCGACGGCTGTCGCGGTCGAAATGCTGCGATAAGCCCCGCACCGACAACCCGAACCATTCCGACTTACACCTGAAGCAAAGAGGTCCTATGTCATCCAACAGTCTGAAGATCGCCGTCATCGCCGGTGACGGCATCGGCAAGGAAACCATCCCCGAGGGCCTGCGCGTGCTGGAGGCGGCGGCGTCGAAATTCGACCTCGACCTGAAGTTCGACACCTTCGACTTCGCCTCCTGCGACTACTACGCCAAGCACGGCGAGATGATGCCTGAGGATTGGAAGGCGCAGATCGGCGGACACGACGCGATCTTCTTCGGCGCTGTCGGCTGGCCGGACACGGTGCCCGATCACGTCTCGCTCTGGGGCTCGCTCATCAAGTTCCGCCGTGAGTTCGATCAGTATGTGAATCTTCGTCCGGTCAAGCTGATGCCGGGCGTCAAGAGCCCGCTCGCCGGCCGCGAGCCGGGCGACATCGACTTTTTCGTCGTGCGCGAGAACACCGAGGGCGAATATTCCTCGGTCGGCGGCCGCATGTTCGAGGGCACCGACCGCGAATTTGTCGTCCAGGAGACGGTGATGAGCCGCGTCGGCGTCGACCGGATTCTTCGCTACGCCTTCGAGCTCGCCCAGCGCCGCGACAAGAAGCACCTGACCTCGGCGACCAAGTCGAACGGCATCTCGATCACCATGCCCTATTGGGACGAGCGGGTGGAGGAGATGGCGAAGTCCTATCCGGATATTCGCTGGGACAAGTACCACATCGACATTTTGACCGCGCATTTCGTGCTGAATCCGGATCGTTTCGACGTCGTCGTCGCCTCCAATCTGTTCGGCGATATCCTCTCCGATCTCGGGCCGGCCTGTACCGGCACGATCGGCATCGCGCCGTCGGGCAACATCAATCCGGAGCGGAATTTCCCCTCGCTGTTCGAGCCGGTGCATGGCTCGGCGCCCGACATTTTCGGCAAGGGTATCGCCAACCCGGTCGGCCAGATCTGGGCCGGGGCGATGATGCTCGACCATCTCGGCCACGCCGAGGCCGCTGCGGCGATCGTCGGCGCCATCGAGACGGTGCTGGCGGAGGAAAAGCTGCGGACCGGCGACCTCGGTGGCCCGCTCGGCACCGAAGACTGCGGCAAGGCGATCGCCGACGCGCTGGGCTGACCCGCGCGACTCTTACGAAAAACGGCCGGCCTCGTCATGAGGCCGGCCGTTGTTTTCAGCGGCGCGCAAGCGCCCAAGAAGGTGCGATTTCGTTAGCGCCGGTCGTCGTCGCCGCCGCGACCATGGAATCCACCCGAGGAATCACCCCCGCGCCCGTGATCGCCGCCCATGTTGCCGCGTCCACCGCCATGGCCGCGCATCTGCATGCGACGCTCGCCACGTGCGTCGCGCATCATCGAGCGAACGATGCTCTGCACACCGGTGATCTGCTCGGGCGTCAGCACAGCCTCGACCTCGGCCAGCGCGCTCTTCAGCGCTTCGGCCTTGCCTGCCTGGGCAATCGCCCGGTCCGCCATGCGGTCGAGCATTTGGAAGCCGCGGAACTGCGGCTTGGCCTGGTCGCCGGTATCGGTCTCGCTATCCGACTGCATCGCCTCGTCCGAGGCCGCGGTGTCGTCGGTCTCCTCGTCGGCCATCGCGGTGCTGTCGGTATCATCCGCCATCGCGGTGTCATCATCGGACGTGTCGGCGCCGGCATTCGGCATCATCATGCCGCGTCCCTGCCCCATGCCCATGCCCATGCGCGGCGGCTGCGAGGCATCGGCGAAGGCGACCACTGCGGCGGTGAACTTGCGCCATGCCTCCATCTGGTCCGGCCGAACGCCGATACCGGTCTCGATCGTCGACAGCGCGTCAGCGACGTGCGCCGGCGTGAACATGCGCGCCATCATGCCGGCGTGACGTCCGCCGCCACCCATGTGGCCCATCCCGCCCATGCCACGCATACCGCCGTGGCCTTTGAATTCCTTGCCGCCGCGCTCTCCGCGCTGCCCGGACATGCCTTTGCCGTCGCCGCGTCGCATCATTGAACCGTCACGAGAGTCCGAAGCGGTCGCGGCGGAAGGCTGCGCCGGGGCGGTGGCCTGCTGGGCGAAAGCCGTGCCGGCAGCGGTGCTGGCCATGAGCGCCGCGGCGGCGATGGCAACGAACCTTTTGGGACGGGCCGTGTTGCGATTGTGAAGTTGGGTCATGTCGATGTCCTCTGGTTGGATGACGTCTGGACCCTCAACCTAGGTGCCACTTGTTGCGGTGATGCGGCGGAATGTTACGAAACATGGCCCGGACACGGAGAGTTGTTACGAAACGTGTCACAGGGTCCAGGGGCAACGTCCCGTTACAAAATTCGCCTCGCGCGCCGGGCCGGGAGCAGACAGACAATAGGGTGCGCAGAAGGACGAACGCCGCATGAGCCTGCCCCACATTCTCGTCGTCGACGACGACCCGGAAATCTTACGACTGCTCGGAAAGTATCTCGAGAGCCAGGGGTTTCGTTGCTCGCTCGCCGCCAGCCGGCGCGCCTGCGAACAGAAGGTGGCCGATTCCCGCATCGACCTCGTCGTGCTCGACGTCATGCTGCCGGACGGCTCCGGCCTCGACATCTGCCGCGATCTGAAGGAGCGCCGGCCGGACATCGCGATCATCCTCTTGACCGCCCTGAAGGAAGATGTCGACAGGATCATCGGCCTGGAACTGGGCGCCGACGATTATCTCGGCAAACCGTTCAATCCGCGCGAACTCGCCGCCCGCATCCGGGCGGTGCTCAGGCGCGGTGGGGAGAATCCACCGGAGCCTCCGTCGGGGCATGCCCTTTATGCGTTCGAGGGCTTTACCGTCGATCCGGAGCGCCGGCACGTCGGCGCGCCCGACGGTGAGGAGATCGAACTGACCGGCGCTGAGTTCGACCTCCTGATGATCTTCCTCGAACGACCCGGCCGGGTCCTGTCCCGCGACATATTGATGGACCTGCTGCACGGCCGCTCCGCCGATCCGTTCGACCGCTCCGTCGATGTGACGATGAGCCGGTTACGGCGCAAGTTCAACGACAACGGCGTCTTCCGGCTGTTCAAGACCGTGCGCAATGGCGGCTATCAATTTGCGGCGCGGGTCGAACGGCACGCGGGCGACGCGTCATGAGATCGCTGCGCTCGCGGCTGGCCCTGCTTCTTGTCCTCGCCATCGTCGGCGTCGTCGTCATCGCGGCATTGGTCTCGGTGCAGGTGCTCGAACGGCCCGACCGCGAGAGTTTCCGCGCGGCTTTCGCCAACGAGGTTCGCATCGTCGCCACGGTTCTCGCGGCCGATCCGGGCGCGGCCGACCGCCTCGGCATCGTCGTCGGCGACGAACCGGTTCCCGGCAACGGCGTGATGGTGCACGAAGCGCGCGGCATTGCCGAAAGCTTGGCCGGCGAGGGCCTCGCCATACCGGTTCGCATGGTCGGCGACATGCGAACGCATACGCCGCAGCTCGTCTTCGAGTTCGCGCCGGGACGCTGGGCCTATCTGCCCCATCCCGGCATGCGAACCCGCAATTGGCCTGCTTTCGTGTCCTACATGGCGTTGGTCATCCTTGGCGCGGCGGCGGTTTCGCTGTTTGCCGCGACCAAAATGACACGCCCGCTTCGCATCCTCGATCAGGCAGTTTCGACGATCGGCCCGGACGGCCTTCCCGCCCATGTCCCGGAAGACGGTCCGGCCGAGGTCCGCGCCACCGCCGCGGCGCTCAACCGGCTGACCAGCCGCGTGCGCGAGGCGATCGAAAGCCGCATGCGCCTCGTCGCCGCCGCCGGCCATGATCTCAGGACCCCGATGACGCGCATGCGCCTGCGCGCCGAGTTCCTGCCCGACGAGGATCGTGAGGTCTGGCTGAAAGATCTGGCCGAACTCGACCGCATCGCCGACAGCGCCATCCGCCTGGTGCGCGAAGAGGTCGACACCACGCCCGACGGGCCGGTTCGGCTCGATCGCTTGCTGAATGAAATCACGGCGGAACTGCGAGAGATCGGCCGTCCGGTGAAGGAGATGCCGGCTGGCGCACCGCCCCTTGTCGTGGTCGCCCGGCCGCTCGCGCTGAAACGGGCGCTGCGCAACCTCGTCGACAATGCCGCCATCCACGGCGAGGGCGCGCGAGTCGCGCTGCATCGCAAGGGGAGCGAGGCGGTGATCAGCATCACCGACGACGGACCCGGCATACCGGACGAGATGATCGACCGCGCCTTCGAGCCGTTCTTCCGGGTCGATCCCGGTCGACGCAAGTTCAAGCCGGGGGCCGGGCTCGGCATGGCCATCGCCAAGGAGATCGTCGAGCAGGCCGGCGGTTCGATCGGAGTCGCCAACCGCGAGACAGGCGGTCTCGAACAGACCGTCCGCTTGCCGTTGGCTCCGTTACAAATGACATAGTTTGAAACTGGATCGCGAGACTTATGGCGTGGTTACTCCTGCGACGAAAGCAAAGGAGAATCGTCATGATGAAATCGCTCGCAATCGCTCTCGGCCTCGCCGTCGCGGTCCCGGCCACGACGACCGCTCCGGCCTTCGCGCACGACGCCAAAACGACCTACAGAGCAGCCGCGCCGAGCAGGACCCTGCGCCAGGCCAGCAAGGATACTCGCCATGCCGCGGACTGGCGTCGACGCGGCGCCCATTTGCCGGNCGCCGAGCAGGACCCTGCGCCAGGCCAGCAAGGATACTCGCCATGCCGCGGACTGGCGTCGACGCGGCGCCCATTTGCCGGCCACCGCAAGGGGGCCGGTTGTTTCCAACTGGCAACGCCACGGACTGCGTCGTCCGCCCTCGGGCCACCGCTGGGTCATGGTCGACAACGACTACATACTTTTTGCGACCGCCACCGGCATTATCGCCAGCATCGTCGCGGCAAGCAGATAGCCCGCTTTTTACCCGGCGTGTCTCTTCAAAGCTTTCGGTCGGCCACCATCGTGGCCGACCGTGCCCCTAATCTGTCGTTTCCCGCTCGAAGCGCCGTTCGAGTTCGGAATCAAGTGGCCGTGGCGACAGGTCGACCCCATTCGCGAGCCGGTCGGCGATCCCGGTGAGGGCCGTCACCCGAGCGTATTTCTTGTGGTTGGCGGAAATGACCTGCCATGGCGCCGCCGTAGTGTCAGTGCGCTCCAGCATGTCATTGACGGCCTCTTCGTACTGATCCCATTTGTCGCGGTTACGAAAATCCTCGAAAGACAGCTTCCAGCGCTTCAACGGATCGCGCAGCCGCTTTTCGAACCGCTCGAGCTGCTCGTCCCTGTCGATATAGAGGAACACCTTGGCGATCCTGGTTCCGGCATCGGTCAGCATCGCCTCGAACTGATTGATCTCCTCATAGGCACGGCGCCATTCGGCCTCCTCGGCGAATCCCTCGACACGTTCGACCAATACCCGCCCGTACCAGGAGCGGTCGAAGACCGCGATCTCGCCCTTTGCCGGCAGCCGCTCCCAGAACCGCGCCAGATAGTGTCGCGCCAATTCCTCCGCCGACGGCGCCCCGATCGGCCAGACCCGAAAGCCGCGCGGGTCCATCACGCTGGCCATCCGCCGGATCGCGCCGCCCTTGCCGGCGGCATCCCAGCCCTCGAAGACGATGACGGCCTCGTCCTTCGTATGCAGATAGGCCTGCTGGATCTGGCGGAAGCGAGTCTGCACCGCTTCCAGCCGCGGCTCGTACTCATCCTTCGGGATTTTCGCGTCCATATCCAGGTCGGACAGCCGCTTGGCGTGGGATTTACGGTTGGCCATGGATGGGTCTCCTCACCTGATCTCGCCCACCACATAGGGCGCGGGCGCGACTTCGCGACAACGGCATTTCGAAGCGGGGATTCATGCTTTAAAGAACCATTGGCGGCGCGAACGGCTCGTCGACGGAACCGGTTCTCGCCATGCACCCGACCAATCGACTTCTTCTCGGCGGTTTCCTGACGCTGGCGATCGTCATGGGCGTCGGCCGGTTCTACTACACGCCGCTCCTGCCGCTCATGCAGCGCGACTACGGCTTCGGCGTCGATGTGGCGGGCCTTATCGCGGCGGCCAACTTCGCCGGCTACCTGGCCGGCTCGATTCTTGCCAGTTTCGTCCCGCGCGGCGCGCCGCGTCTCGCCGCCTTCCGCATCGGCGTCATCGCCAGCATCCTGACCACCCTCGCCATGGGGCTCACCGACCAGCTCGGCGCCTGGCTGGCGCTACGTACCATTTCCGGGCTCGCCAGCGCCTTCGCGATGATCTCGGCCGCCGGAATGGTGGCCGAGGCGCTGGCGCGGGTGGGCTCGGAGGCACGGCTCGGCTGGGTCTTCGGCGGCGTCGGGATCGGTATCGCCGCCTCGGGCCTGCTCGTGCTTTTTGCGGCGCCAGTGCTCGATTCGGCCGGCCTTTGGATCGCCGGGGGTTTGCTAGCGGCGTGGTTCGCGCCGATCGTCTTCATCGAGGTTCGCGACCGCAAGCTGCCGGCACGGACGGACACGCCGGACCCCAGACGCCGCGTGCCCCGACCGCTGCCGTTCTGGCCGCTGCTGATCAATTACAGTTGCGAGGGGCTGGGCTATTCGGTGTTCGCCACCTTCATCGTGGCGATCGTCAAATCCCGGCCGGGTCTGGAGGCGATGGGCGACTGGGTGTGGATCATCGTCGGCCTCGCTGGCCTGCCAAGCTGCCTGATCTGGTCGCGAATCGCCGAGCGGATCGGCTTTTCGGCCGCGCTCGCCGCCGCCTACGCAGCGCAGATCATCGGCGTCCTGCTGCCCGCCATCAGCGGTTCGGGCACGGCGGCGCTGGTCGCCGCCGTCCTGTTCGGCGGCACCTTCATGGCGATCACCGTCTTGACCATGCCGCTCGGGCGGCACGGTCTCGGCGGACGGGGCTTTGCCATCCTCACCGCCGGTTTCGGCCTCGGCCAGATGCTGGGCCCGCTCGCCGCCGGATTCCTCGTCGCCGGCGAGGCGGACTACAACACCGCCCTGATCGGCTCGGCGGCGGTGCTCGCCCTCGGCCTATCGGCACTTTTGGTCGCGATCCGGCTGCGACCGGAAACACCGGCCGCCGCCTGAAATCACCCGGCGATCATTCGGCGCCGGCAGCCTCCTTGGCGATGTCGTCGAGGACCGCGTTGATCTCGCCGAGCGCGGCTTTGGATTCATCCGAGCCACTCTCGTCGAGGCGGCGGAAACCGACCGTCACGGTGCCGGCCGCGTCAGCGCTTTCATAGACGAACAAACCATAGGGGCAGAACGAAAGGTTCATGACGTCCGCTTCCATCGCCTTGCGCGACAGAACGGCGGAGCAGAACTGCATGATGTTGGCGCGGCCGTCCTGGAAGATGGTCTTCTCGGCTCCGACGTCCGCGCCGGTGCGGGCCAGCATGTCGCCGACGAACGCCTCGTAGTCGATGACATAGCCGCGGTTGACGATCGCGTCCGACAAGTCCTGACGGACCTCGTCGAACGGCGCAGTGGTCTCGTAGGAGGTAACAGTCTCGGCCGCGGTGGCTGGCATGGCGGCGAAACCGGCGAACAGAAGCGCGATTGCGCCTCCCTTGATGGCAGTCCGTTTCATAGCAACTCTCCTTCGGTTGAGATCTCGGGTTCTCAGGGCAGCGCCGCGATGTGCTCCGCAACGAGATCGGCGGCGTCCTCGGCGAAGAAGTCGAGGAACAGATGATCGGCCCCCTCGACAGTCTCCAGGCGAATCTTCGCGCCATCGACGATGGGCGCCATCCGCTCCGGCAGATCGGTAACCACCTCGTCTTCGCCGGCGGCGATCACCAGAACCGGCATCGAAACGCCCTGCGTCAGCAGCGTCGGCGTGTCGCGTTCAAGGGTCTCCCCATAATAGGACAGCACCGATTGGGCCGTTGCCTTGGTATCCGAGCAATAGACCAAACCCGGGACATCGAGCATCTGGTCAGGCGTGGCGGTCTTTGCCTTGGCGAGCACATCCACCAGCGTGGCGCCGAAGCGCTGTTCGTAGCTTGCAGCGGCCGCGTCGGCGTCCTCGGTCATCGGCGCCAGTAGAACCGCGGTGGGAATATCGGCGCGTTCGCCTACGCTGGCGAGCCACAGGGCGACCTGTCCGCCGCCGCGACTGTGGCCGAGCGGAACAACCTGCCCGAAACCCTCACTGCCGAGCCAGTCCACCCATGCGCTGATTTCCGTCACCGCGTCCTCGTGCCGGTGGGTCGAGGGCTGATTGCAGTCCCACATGCCTTCCCGTCGATCCCGTCCGAGCGAGAGGGTGACGGCGAGCGACGCGATCTCGCGTTCGGCCAGCGCGCCCTGCAGCGCCTCGATCAGCTCGACGTCCTTGTGCGCAAAGGTGCCGTGGACGAGAAGCACGACCGGTTGGCTCATATCGACATTATCGGGGCGCACCAGGTCGCCGGTCAGCGTCAGATCATTGAGGGAGAGTTCGACAGCCTTGGCTTCCGCCGCGCTCGCGGGCGATACGCCGAGAGCCACCACGGCAAATCCAGCGGCCACGAGACACGATACGAAGGGTCGGACCGGTGCGCCGCCCGTCAAGCCATGCGCGAACGCGGCGGCCCCACGCCAAATCTCGGTGACGACAGATAATAGGCTCGCTGCCCGAACGGCATCCATCGCTTGCTTCATAAGACCTCCCCGTCGCGCCATCGTGAACCCGACATATTCGCATTTATGAATATCACCGTAGACATCAAGGACCGCTTCGGCAACACTGCCGCCGCAAACGGTGCGCGGATTTGAGAGCCGTGTCCCATCGGATCGCAACGGGAGAAGTATCAATGAAAATTGCAATGACGCGTTTCGCGGCCCTCGCCGCGCTGGCCTTCATCATCGCGGCGCCGTTCGCCGGCGGCGTGACGGGTGCTCAGGCGGCGGAACCGCACAAGGTCGCGATCCATATCGATGAGAACGACCCCCAACGGATGAACATGGCGCTGAACAACGTCCAGAACATCAAGGCCTATTACGACGAGAAGGGCGAGGACGTGACCATCGAAGTGGTGACCTATGGTCCGGGGTTGAACATGCTACGCGCCGACACGTCCCCCGTCGCCGACCGCATCAAGATGATGTCGATGGAAATCGCCAATCTGTCCTTCGCCGCCTGCGGCAACACCCGCGCCGGAATGGCCAAGAAGGAAGGCAAGGAGATTCCGTTGCTCGACGAGGCCACCGAGGTTCCCTCGGGCGTGGTTCGCCTCATGGAACTTCAGGAAGACGACTATTCCTACATCCGTCCATAGGACGTTCCAACATCGGCGGACAGATGAAAGTCTCCGCCGACACTATTCAACGCCAAGAAGCCTCAGCTTTCCCCAGCGCTCTCAAGGGCGCCGAGGAAAGCGTCGCACCAATGCGACGAGGTTCCGGCGAAGACCGCCTCGCGCATCGCTTTCCAGCGGCGATCGCGTTCGTCGAACGGCATCGTCAGGGCTTGCTGCAAGGCCCGCGCGATATCGTCGGTCGAATAGGGATTGACGATCAGGGCATCGGGCAGTTCGGCCCGCGCGCCGGCAAAGCGCGACAGGACCAGCACGCCGGGATCGTCCGGGTCCTGCGCGGCGACGAATTCCTTGGCGACGAGGTTCATGCCATCGCGCAAGGGCGTGACCAGGCAGACGCGAGCGGCGCGATAGATGCCGGCCAGCGCCCGCCGGTTGAAGCCACGGGTCATGATCTGGATCGGCGTCCAATCCAGCGTCGCGAAGCGGCCGTTGATATGACCGGCGAGCTCTTCAAGCTCACTGCGCAATTCAACATAGGCATCGAGTTCCGACCGCGACAGCGGCGCCACTTGCAGGAACTGCACCTTGCCGCGATTCTCCGGGTAGTCCTCCAGCAGCCGCTCGAATCCGCGAAAGCGCTCGACCAGCCCCTTGGAATAATCCATCCGGTCGACGCCGACGATCTGCAACCGATCGCCGACCATCTCGCGGACCATCTCCTCGTGCTCGCTGGCCTCCGGCGAGACGGCGAAGCGCTCGAAGCCCGGTGCGTCGATGCCGATCGGAAAAGTATCCGCCCTCACCACGCGGTCGCCGACCTTGATCCTGTGCCCCTCCAGCTTTTCACCGCCCAGTTCGCGCACGCAGAAGGCGAGGAAGTTGCGGCGGTCGGTGTCGGTCTGGAAGCCGACGACATCGTAGGCGAGCATCGCCCGGACGACATCGTGGCTGGCCGGCAGCGCCGTGAAGATTTCCGGCGGACAGAACGGAATGTGCAGGAAGAAGCCGATCTTGCCCTTGAACCCGCACTGGCGCAGCTCCGAGCCAAGAAAGAAGAAATGATAGTCGTGGACCCAAACGAGATCGTCGTCCGTGACGAGTGGCGCCAGACGGGCCGCGAAGCGCTGGTTCACCGAGCGATAGGCGCGTTCGGACTGTCGGTCGAACTGCGCAAGATCGAGGCGATAGTGCAGCAGCGGCCACAAGGACCGGTTGGCGTAGCCGTAATAAAAGCCTTCGAGTTCCTCCTCGGTCATGTCGATGGTGGTCATCGACACGTCGCCCTGAACTTGGGTCTGCGCGTCCTTGAAGGTGCCCTCGTCCGAGGTTTCGCCGCTCCAGCCGAACCAGAGCCCGCCGCGCCGCCGCAACGCGTCGGACAAGCCGACGGCGAGCCCCCCGGCCTTGCCCTCGTCGTTCAGTGGTCCGACGCGATTCGACACCGCAACCAGTCGCCGCTGCCCCTCAGCCATCGTCTCCCTTCTCCTGTCCCCGGCCGGCATTGCACCGACATTTCTTCGTTTGCGATCCGGCGGCCGGACCAGACCGGTGGTCAGGCCGATGCCCCCAGCCAGCGATGGACCGCCGCGACATCCGTCAGCCGGAAGTCCGCGACACTTTGCTTGTCGCCGACCTTGATCGACACGCCGCCAGCATTGCGCACATGTTCGAGCGCGAATTCGTCCGTGGTGTCGTCCCCGACATAGACCGGAACGCGGCCCGCGAACGGCGCGTCCTGCATCATCGCGGCGAGCGCCTGGCCCTTGTCCATGCCGGCCGGATGCACCTCGACGATGTTGTCGCCGTTCATCACGGCAAGGTCATGACGGCCTGCCGTCGCCTCGGCCATCGTCTGCTCGGCAGCCTCCTTCAGGTCCGGCGCCGTGCGATAGTGCAGAACCAGCGCCGTGCCCTTGTCCTCGAGCTTCAACCGGGGATTGTCCCGCAGCGGCCGTTCGAGCCTCTTGCGCACATCATCGAGTGTTTCGGGACCCGCCAAACGTTCGATCTCGTCGCCGGGACGGACGCGGCGTTCGAGCCCATGCACGCCAGCGGCCGCAAACCGCATCGGCGCCAGAAACCGGTCGAGATCGGCGATCCGGCGGCCGCTGACCACGGCGAGTGCTCCGGCGAGTTCGGCCTGCAGCACTTCCAACCGGTCGAGCGCCGCCGGCGCGATGGCGACCGCCTGCGGATCATCGACAAACTCGACGAGAGTCCCGTCGAAATCGAGGAAAACGGCGTGGCGGTGCGGATCGATCGAAGGGGGCAAGGGCATGGTGCCTTGTTACATAGAGCCACCCGATGGCGAAGCCAAACATTCCCTCAACGGCAATCTCCAAGACCACGCTCTGGAAGCAGCTGGAGGAGCGTCGCCACATCGCTGACCCCATTGATCGCGAGGCCCTGAGCGCGCTGAAACGCTTGCAGCGCGGCCTCGGTGGCGGGACCGAAGATTCCATCGATCGCCAGTCGATGACCATGCCTCACGAGCGCCGCCTGCAACCGCCGCACCGCCTCGCCGCGCGCGCCGCGGCGCAGTTCGCTCGGCGTATCGGATGATGGGGAGAGCAGCCGTTGCGCCTCCAGCCACGCCGCCCCGATCTTCTCGTCATAGCGGTTGCGGCGGTAGCCGGGGCCGTTGTAGCGGCGCGCGAAACCAGTCGTATCGCCACCAGCAAGCCGCCGCGCGAGTCCGCCGAGCTTGAGAAAACGCGCCGCGATCTCGAACTGGCCGTCGATCGACGCGCGGGCTATGTCCGCGAGAGCTTCCGCGCTCCGGTAGCCGAGCCACTTCCAATGCGCGCCCATCACCTGACACAATCCCCAGGAGACGGACTGGGCCGCGGCGGCCGCGTCGATCGCCGCCGCCTTGTCGAACAGCCGCCAGCGCGCCGCCTGCGAGGCCGGGTTGCGGACTCGGCCGGCGCGGGGATCGGCCAGTCCGGCCGCGCGCGCCCGCTGTCGGTCCGCCGGATTTAGCAGCCGGTCGAAATAATGGCCCTCGAAGCGGATCAGCGGTTCGCGCCGCTCGCCCGCCCGCGCAAAGGCGACGGCGCGGGTTTCGACCAAGGCGACGGCGATCAGCACCGTCGCCTCGATGCCGGTCTCGGCTTCGATGCGGCGCGCCGCCGCCAACACGTCTCCATTCACCGCCATCGTCCGCTCCCGCGCTCGCTTCGACCGGATCAGTGTCGCAGCAGCGCGGAGCACGGGGAGAAAATTTCCCGAGCTATACGCGAGAAAGCAGGATCGATTTTGCAGGATGATTCACGACAGGTCGGCAATAAGATTGAGGTTACGCGCGATATGATCGAGGCGGGTGCATTCGCGTTGCGAGAGAAGTCATTTGGCGCTCCTCATGAAATCGTGGTTCTGGATATATTCAGAACTATGTGAGGTGGATAGCGGATATATGACGCCGCCTCGTCCACAAGATTTGTGAGAAATCGCACCATTAGCCGCGCGATGGGTAGCGGTGTAGCGGATGGCAGTTTCATACCCAAATGCTTGGTGGGCGGCTGAAACCACTCGCCGCCAAATCTATCGTCATAGACAGCAACGAGTTTCGGATGTGGGGGCTGAACTTCTACAGTCGGTAATTTCCCACCGACAGAATGTACAAGAGCCGTTGTGTGACCGGCGGCGTTGACCGTAATGTTACTTAGGAGGACGGATTCGCCGGGCGCGCCGATTGCAAAGGAACCGGGGGCATGTACAGCCACCGGTTCAATGCCGTGTTCGTCGGCGTTGCGCGCCTGAACGAGGTATCGAATAATACCAACGGGCGCTGATCAAGACCCATGCGCCCAATCTCGCATTCCGATGGACGTGATTTTCCAGGGCTGATCGACGAGCTTGTTCCAAGCTGCGCAGCAGTGGGCGAC
>NZ_JAZHLK010000043.1:0-31371 GCF_036549515.1 Aurantimonas sp. E1-2-R+4
TATCTTTCTTCATGGCGTTGCTCTCCTCAGTGGAATCGGCACCCCGAGCCTAACGGCTCAAGGCGGGCAACGCCGCCCACTTCAGAGTTTCAACAGAGACCGGGACATTCCCCCTCCCCCTTAATCAAGGAGTCCGCAAACACTATGACGGGGTGGATATTAAATCGGCGTTTCGTTGGCAAACATCAAGCGGCTGCGTTGGCTGGTCGCCAACCGATTCCCATGTCGATGTGACTGATCGATACCCCTCGGGGCGCTTTGCGAAATCCGCGTCAGCCTGTCGCAAGCTGGGGCCGGGCGGCGCCGGCTGCGGTGGCGATTGCGTCGACGAGATCGCCATAGCCGACAAAGCGCCGCTCGTGCGCGAGCCCGAGACGATCGGCGATCGCGCGGGCGCGGGCATCGATCTCGGCGTCGTCGGTCTGGGCGATGTGGACGACGCGCTCGTAATTGCCGAACAGCATCGCCGTCATTTCGGGATAACGGTCGAGGCGAAACGGCTTGGCGATGAACGCGTCGAACTGACGGGCGAGAAAATCGGTAAGCCAGAAGGTGGTCATGTTGGCATCGCCTTCGGCGGCGAAGCGGTCATTGCCGAGGAAAAAGGAATAGCAATGCGGGCCGGCGATGCGCTCGACGCCCTGGCGTTCGCAGACCGCGTCTAGATGACCGCCAGTGCCGCAATCGGCATAGGCGATAAAAATCCTGGACGCGCCCCGGCTGCGGGCCTTGAGTATGGCTGCTTCGACGGCCGGCGCGATCTTTTTCGGCGCGTTGTGGAGAACGGCCGGCAGGCAGGTGAGATCGACATGGTCGAGGCCGTTGGCAGCGAGGATGGCGACAATCTCCCGCGCGATGGCGCCGCAGGCGATGACCGTGAGCCGCTCGACATTGTCACGGGCGGGCGGGGCGGAGTGGTCGGGGCCGTCGAACATCAGCCTTCCAAATGAAAATGTCGCGAGAGAGCGGAACCGGCGTAAGTCTCAGCCGTTTTTCCGTCACATTCTCGAAACGGAGAGAACAGCATGGCCCACCGCATCGCAATATTGTCCGGGGTTCTCGTCGGGGCGCTTCTGCTGTCCGCTTGCGCCAACACCGTGCGCGGGGTTGGCCGCGACCTTGGCAACACCGTCGACGCCACCGGGGCCGCTGTCAGGGACGTCGCGCAATAGGCAGTCGACCAGCGCGGCGTTGAACCGGCGCGGGGCCTTCGGGAAGCCGCGCCGTTCTCATGGGCGCAGCGAGGGGGAGGCGGCAAGATATCCGTCTTGGACACAGCCCGACCGCTGCGCGTCGCGTCAGCGTCGGAACTGGGAGAGGGGTGGATGACCCGGGTCATGCTCGCCGGAGCTGATTGTGCTTGCGGGCCATCAGATCTTTGGCGATCTCGACCGTGATCGCCGCATCGCGGCAATAGGCGTCGGCGCCGACCTGATTGGCGAAATCCTCGTTCAACGGCGCGCCGCCGACAAGGACGATATAGTCGTCGCGCCGGCCCTTCTGGACCAACGTATCGATCACCACCTTCATGTAGGGCATCGTCGTCGTCAGCAGCGCCGACATGCCGAGGAATTCCGGCTGGTGCTCGTCGAGCGCGGCGAGGTACTTGTCGACGTCGATGTTGATGCCGAGGTCGACGATCTCGAAGCCGGCGCCCTCCATCATCATGCCGACGAGGTTCTTGCCGATGTCGTGGATGTCGCCCTTGACGGTACCGATGACCATCTTGCCCTGTTTCGGCGCACCGGTCTCGACCAGCAGCGGCCGCAGAATCTTCATTCCGGCCTTCATGGCATTGGCCGAGAGAAGCACCTCAGGCACGAACAGGATGCCGTCGCGAAAATCCTCGCCGACGATCTGCATGCCGCCGACGAGCGCTTTGGTCAGGACGTCGTAGGGCGTCCAGTCCCGTCCGAGGAGGATGTTGGTGCCTTCCTCGATTTCCTCCTTCAGCCCGTCGTAAAGGTCGTCCTTCATCTGGGCGACGAGGTCGTCGTCGGAGAGCTCGGCCAGTACGATCTCGTCGTTATCCGCCATGATGGCACTCCTCACCAGCGGCCTCTCCCAAGGCCTTATTAGGGAACGGTGTCGGCGCATGTCGGGCGCTTCGCACCGCATCACGATCGAGAGTAGGGCAAAGGGCGGTAAACAAATCTTCCGGCTGCGACATTGCCGATGCCGAAAACGACGTCCGCGCCACGGATACGCTTGCTGATCCAGCCCGGCGACTGTCCTTCGCGCGTCACCGATCTTCGCATCCGGAACGGCGAGCTGGATTTGTCCTTTTACAATCGGCTGTGATTGCCGCGTATGCTCGCGGGAGGATGTCGGCGCGGGAGGGTGCAGAGCCCGGCCGGCGCCAGCGGACAATGCCAGGAGACGACGGATGAGCGACGTGACCGGACAGGCCCCCGAGGCGATGGAAGCCGAGAGCGGTGCGGCGGGCGGACGACGCGGGCGCGGCGGTGGCGGCGGCGCATCGGCACGGCGCGCGGCCCGCACCCAGACCGGCTCGGGGCCAAAGCTTGCCTATATCCGCCGGTCGCTTCCGGAATACGAGGTGCTGGACGAGGAAGGTCTTGCCCTGATCGAGGCGAATGCCGACACGGTGCTTGAGGAGATCGGCATCGAATTTCGCGACGATGCGGAAGCGCTGGCGATGTGGAAGGAAGCGGGCGCCGACGTGTCCGGAGAGCGGGTGCGCTTTCCCAAGGGGCTTTGCCGCGAACTGTTGAAGACAGCGCCGCGGATTTTCACCCAGCACGCCCGCAATCCGGAGAACTCGGTCGAGATCGGCGGCAAGGCCACGGTGTTCGCGCCGGTCTACGGTCCGCCCTTCGTGCGTGACCTCGACGGCGTGCGCCGTTACGCGACCATCGAGGATTTCCGCAACCTCGTGAAGCTCGCCTATATGGCACCGTCGATCCACCATTCGGGCGGCACCGTGTGCGAGCCGGTCGACATTCCGGTGAACAAGCGCCACCTCGACATGGTGCATGCGCACATGACGCTGTCCGACAAGCCCTTCATGGGCTCGGTGACGGCGCCGGAACGGGCCGCCGACACGATCGAGATGTGCCGCATCCTGTTCGGCTCGGACTTCGTCGATCAGAACACCGTTGTCATCAACCTGATCAACGCCAATTCGCCGATGACCTTCGACGGCACCATGCTGGGCGCGCTCAAGGTCTATGCCCGGGCGAACCAGGCCTGCATCGTCACGCCCTTCATCCTGGCCGGGGCCATGAGCCCGGTGACGGTCGCCGGCACCTTGACGCAGGTGCTCGCCGAGGTGCTGGCGGGCGCCGCCTTCACCCAGCTTTGCCGGCCGGGCGCGCCGGTCGTGTTCGGTACCTTCGCCTCGTCGATCTCGATGCAGTCCGGCGCGCCGACCTTCGGATCGCCGGAGCCGGCGCTGGTCTCCTATGGCGCGGCGCAGCTCGCGCGCCGGCTCGGCCTGCCGTTCCGTACCGGTGGGTCGCTCTGCGCCTCCAAGGTGCCGGATGCCCAGGCAGCCTACGAGAGCGCCAACACGCTGAACTCGACGGTGCTGGCGGGCACCAACTTCGTGCTGCACGCTGCCGGCTGGCTCGAGGGCGGGCTGGCAGCCTGCTACGAGAAATTCGTCATGGATTGCGATCAGCTCGGCATGATGCAGGCAATGGCGCGCGGGGTCGACTTGTCCGAAAACGGCCAGGCCATGTCGGCGATCCGCGAGGTCGGGCCGGGCAGCCATTATCTCGGCTGCCAGCACACCCAGGACAATTTTCAGACGGCGTTCTATCGCTCGTCCATCGCCGACAACAATTCCTTCGAGCAGTGGTCGGCCGAGGGCGCGTTGCGCGCCGAGAACCGGGCCAACCAGCTTTGCCGGCGCTGGCTCGATGCCTATGAGGCGCCCGCGCTCGATCCCGGCGTCGCCGAGGCGCTTTCCGGCTTCATCGCCAAGCGCAAGGAGTCCGAGCCCGACGCCTTTGCCTGAAAGGGACAGGCGGACCCGGCCGCCGCAAGCGAAGCGAACGCCGCCGCGAAAGTCGGCGCGACGATCCACAGTGCGGTTTGGAAGGGGCTGCAGAGCTGATTTGGGCCCGCCTTATCCATGCTTATACAAGCTCACACGGAACGGTTGCGATGAACCGTTGATCGGTTATGTTCGTCGGGCGGCAAGCTGACCGGGCGGCTCCAGGGATCTCGGTGAACAAGCGTTTCCTTCTGCTGGGCTAGCCGTACGTGCATCATCTTCTCGCGATATCCGTTGTCAGTCTTGCGGCCGGATGCCGGCTTCTCACCGCCTTTATCGGTTTGGTGGCGACGGTATTTGGACCCGAGTCAACCGGTCAGCGATGATCGCGCCGTCTACGCACTCCTGCTTGCCTATGTTGTCTTTGCCATTGGTCTTGTGGTGGTGTCGCGACGGATTGAAAGCGCCAGATATCCCGCGTTGATCGTCCATGCCATCGATATCGCCGTGCTGGCAACGTTGATGCAGTTTACCGAAGGATCGACGAGCCCGTTTTTTCTGTTTTTCACGTTCCTGCTTTTCAGTTCGATGCTCCACTGGAACTGGGTGGGCGCCTTGGCCACGACGGCGGTTCTTGTCGGGATCCTGTTTGTCACCTGGATATCTGGTGTCGAATCCTCCGGTGCCGATCTGGAGGTGCAGAGGATCGTCATACGAGCCGGTTATCTGCTTGTGACGGGAGGTATTCTTGCCGTCCTGGGCGCTCAACGGGAGGGTCAACGTCGGCGCGTCGCCGACCTCGCCAATTGGCCCCTGGAGATGCAAACGAAAGATGACCTTCCGGCACTGGAACACACCCTTGCCCATGCTGCGCATGTACTTCAGGCCAACGAGGTGGTGGTCGTCTGGAGCAGTGAGTACGAGCCCTATCTCTTCACCGTCTCCTGGAGCGAAGATCACCTAAATGCCGCGCGCTCCGGACCAGCGGGGGATGCCTTGCTTTCCGTCGAGGTGACACGCCCGATGGTCGTGGTCGAGCGCGCGGGAGAAAATGTTCTTGTCCTGCTGGATGAAAGCGGAAACCGTTTCAATGCTCGGATCGAATCGCAGGCCCTCCAAGGGTTGCGGCTGCACGGCGGCGTCGTTGCTCCGATCGCGACGAGAAATGTAGCTGGACTCGTTTTTCTCTGCATCCATCATCCGGTTATCGAGACGCTTCCGCTAGCCGCCATCGTGGCAACTCGGATTGCCACGGAACTGGAGCACGATCTCCTGCAGAAACGGCTAGTGGAAACGGCGGCGACCCAGGCGCGACGCAGCCTCGCCCAAGACCTTCATGACGGACTTCTGCAAAATCTGACGGCGATCGGGCTGCACATGAAAGCCATGGAAGAACAGGTCCCACCCGGCCTGCGCCAGGTCATGTCGAAATTGCAGCGTGATCTTGCCGCCCAACAGCAAAATGTCCGCAATTTCGTCTCGGGGGCTGAGCGGCTGGATAATCGTGCAGGGGCCCCAGCCCCGATTTCGGAACGTCTCGAGGCCTTTATCTCCGAACTCGAGCAGCGCTGGTCCGTGACAGTCCATCGCCAGGTCCCGCAGCAGTTGACGATTTCGCGGCCAATCGTGCACGGGCTTGAGTTCATCATTGGTGAGGCGGCGGCGAATGCCGTCAGGCATGGTGCGGCGAAGACGCTTTCTGTCAGCCTGCACCCGGTGGCGCAGCGCCTCTACGTCGAGATCGTGGACGACGGATCGGGCTTCGGCGTATTCCAGGGGACACGGGACGATTCGACGCTTGAGGCTTCGGGGCTCGGGCCGCGTTCCATCATGCGGCGGGCCACGAACCTGGGCGGGCGCGTGACGGTGTCGAGCAGCGACCGGGGCGTCTCTCTCCAGATTTCACTTCCCCTGGAAACGTCATGACACGGCGCACGGTCGTCATCGCGGATGATCATCCGCTTGTTCTCGACGGGCTGTCGAACCTGATCGATCGATCCGGTCGGTTCGAGGTGATTGCCGCGTTCTCTGACGGGCTTCTGGCCTGCGAAGCCATATTGCAATTGTCCCCGGACCTTGCCGTTCTTGACGTGGCAATGCCGATGATGGGGGGCATCGAGGTGTTGTGGAACATCCGGGCGAGCCGTTCGCCGACCCGTGTGGTCTTGCTAACGGCATCGATGCGGGATGAGCAGTTGCTCGACGCGGTGGCAGCCGGTCTGCATGGTCTGGTCCTGAAGGAGACGGCGCCCGAGCTCCTGATCAGGGTGATGATTGATGTCGCCGCCGGACGAAAGCATTTGCCTCAAGCTTGGATACGGGCGGCCACGAAACGCGAAGATGCCCGCCGACAGGAACCGCAACAGCGGTTGCCACAGCTGACCGCCTCCGAACACAAGATCGCGAGACTGGTGGCGTCGGGGCTTTCGAACAAGGAAATCGCATCTTCGCTCGGCATATCGAGCGCGACGGTCAAGAACCACCTTCACAACGCTTATCAGAAGCTCGGGGTCACCAACCGGACCGCCTTGGCGTCCGCCCTGATGCGCGTTGCGGGTGGATAGGGGGGAGTGGGCCGACCACTCAGTAAGGGCCAGCCCACTTCAAGATGCGACTAGCGGTTCGCGCCCGGCGCGTCCGTCGTCTCGGTGCTGCTGCTGATCTCGGTCTCAGTGCAGTTGTTGCAGGTGTCGCTGCTGCCGTCGACATAGGAATCGACCTGCCCCTTCGGGCCGTTGACCTCGGTTACCGTGGTGGTGGTATCGGTCCGCACGCCTTGGCTGGCAGCCGCATGGGCGTTCGGCGGTGACTTGTCGCTCATGCCCATGAAGGATTCGGTGGTCGTAGTGGTCATGGTTTCGGTCACGAAACCACCCTGTCCGCCGGGATTGGTGCCGGAGCCGGGTTGCCCGCCTTTGGGGGCGGCAAAGGCCGCACCGCTTGCTGCGAGGAAAACCGCTGCCGTGCAGGCCAATGCAAAACGTTTCATATTAGTAACCCCTGTATGTAGGAAACCGATCTTTGTCTTGCCGGTTAATGTTTTCTTAATATAGTTGGAGGGGCATCGCGAACATGGACCGGATGGTCTAGAAGAACAGTCGGATGAGGAAAAATCCGCTGACCATTTTTATATAAAGAACGGGTTGCGGCAGACCGTCATTTCCCGACGACATGGCAAACTGGATCACCCAAACTGCTTGATAAAACCGCTGGCTAGGCCCTGCGGTGCCTGCAATCCGCTCAAGACCCGAAGAGGCGGGCCAGCACGGCGACGACGTTGGCCTGTCGGGTGACGCCAAGCTTGGAGCGGATCTGTTTGAGGTGCGACCGCGCGGTGTGTTCGGACAGTCCTTCGCGTCTGGCATAGGCGATGACGCTTTCGCCCTCGAGGAGCGCGACGGCGAGACGCGACTCCGCCGGGGTCAGGCCGGTGGCGGCGCGCACGGTGTCGGCGGTGGGTGCCTGCCAGGAAGCTCGATCCTGAACCGTCAGAACGCCCATCCGATTGGCGTCCTTGCCCGTTGGTGAAACGAAGGCGCGCACGATCAGCGGCCGCGCATTGCCCGGCCGACGGAGCCCGATTGGGCGCGGAAGTTCGAAGTTGAGCCCCGCGGCGACCCGAAGCGTCCGGGTCATCATGTCGAACAGAACCGGTCGAGAATCCCGATGCGAGGCCCTCAAGACCCCACGGGTCAGTTCGAGCCCGTCCTTGATCGCGACGATCGCGCGTGCTGGTGCATTCATGTGAAGGACGAAACCGGCGTGGTCGAAAATGATGACGCCGTCGTCGAGGCCGTCCAGGGCGGCAACGATACCGTCGTCGCCGAGGGTTCTGGCTGACACGAGGGCCTGCAATTCGACCACGCGGCAGATGTGAGGACCCAGGACTTCCAGGAGCCGGGTTTCCTCTGGGGTGAAGTCGCCTTTGCTGGCCCGGCGCTGAATTGTCGGTGCGGTAATGCCTCCCAGATGCTCAAGCACCAGGATGCCGGCGTTCCAGCATTCGGGAAATAGCCGGTAGAATTCGTTGTGCACCGGACACTGGGCGATTTCCTGGGCGGTCATCACGTCGCCAGTATGGATCAGGCCTCGACGCCGTTGCGACACGATCCGCTGAAGGCGCAGATCCTTGTCGGCGAAATCCTGGGCGAACATGAGCAGGCCTTCCGGGTCGAAGGGTGCCGAGTCGTGGTGAAAGGATCCGTCGTGTCCGACGGAGTTGAATGTGAAGCGATCCGCCCCGGTTGCCGCCGCGACCCGGCCCATTGCGTCGGCCCAGGAGTTGGAGCCGTCGATGCTTCCGTAAAGACAGGAGAGGGTGTCTTCAACGACCGATGCGCTGGCAGCCATGCAATCGTCTCCCTACCGGATCAGTGCGCGTGCGACTTTCCGTCCTGTCCGTGACGATATGCCCTGCTTAGTGAAGACGCAACTCTAGGGAAATTCGGCAAATGATTAGAAAATAAGTGCTTTCAACTTAAAATATATACGATCCCCCAAATGGGGGATGTGCTTTAGCCGGAGCGGGTAAAGCATGAACGCGCGGGTGCCAGGTCTTCGGCGTCCAGTCTCGCCGGAGGGTACGCCTGATCCTGGATCATTGAGGGAGGGCACCGTCATGCCATTCTTTGCTGTCCTCGCGATCTGCTTGAACTCGACGCCGGTCGAAAAATGCCGAGAGGCGACATCGGTGCATAGGGTGACGATCGCCGAGCCCGATATGGCCTTGCCGGCTGCATGCGCGCTGGAATGATCGCAGCCGTCAGGTCGCGACTCCTGCGGGGCGGGGATTATCCCAAAATATTCTGCCGACCCTTGGCGGCGACGGAGGAAGTGGCGACTCGGGAGCGGTAGCAGCCCGTACCGATGTCAGCCGCGGCGGCCGCGACGACCGCGCGTGGACGCGGTGCTGTTCGTTGCCGCGTCGGATGCCTGTTTGTTGACCAACGGCCCGACGGTGTCGACGATCTCTTCCACCGTCGGTCGCGGTCGCCGGCTGTGGGTGTCGATGGCATGGCGCATGGCGCCGAGGTGATGGGGGGAGGTGCCGCAGCAGCCGCCGATGATGCGGGCGCCGACATCGATCGCAAGGCGCGTATAATCGGCCATCTGCTCGGGCGTTCCGGAATAGACCGTCTGGCCATCGACGAAGCGCGGGATGCCGCAATTGGCCTTGAGGACGACTGCGGCGTCGCTGTCGCCGGTGCCCAGTTCCAGACCCGTGGCCAGCATGTCGGAGGCGCCGACGCCGCAATTGGCTCCGATCGCCAGGGGCGTTTCGGCAAGGCCCTCGACCGATTTGTAGAAATCTTTCGGGTGGATGCCCATCATGGTCCGGCCGGCGCTGTCGAAGGAACCGGTGAAGACATAGGGCATAGCGCAGGCGACGGCCGCCTCGGCGGCGGCGCGAACCTCTTCGGCCGCCGACATGGTCTCGATCCACGCGACGTCGGCGCCACCCTCCTTCAGGCCGGCGATCTGCTCGCGGAAGGTCTCGACCGCGTCCTCATAGGACAGATTGCCGAGCGGGGCGAAGATCTCGCCGGTCGGACCGACCGACCCGGCGACAATGACCGGCCGGCCGGCCCCGTCGGCAACCGCGCGGGCGATCTCTGCGGCCTTGCGGTTGAGGTCATGGGTGCGATCCGCCGCCTCATGCAGCTTCAGCCGGTGGCGGTTGGCTCCGAAGGAGCAGGTGAGAATGATGTCGGCGCCGTTGTCCACAAAGGCTTGATGAAGCGCCGTGATCCGCTCCGGGTGGCTCTCCAGCCACATTTCCGGGGCCTCGCCGGATTCGAGGCCCACCTCGAAGAGGTTAGTCCCCGTAGCGCCGTCGGCGAGGAGGACGCCTTTTTCCGCGAGCAGGCGGCTGAGCGGATCGGACATGGATGCCTCTTCGTCACGGATCGGAGGGGTCGCCTTTCGGCGATGCGCCACGCGAAGATGGTAACGCCCCCATCCCCTGCGAAGCGAGCTCTATCATGTCAAGCGCGACCTGCATGCCCTCCCCGTCGCGGGGGAAGAGGGGCGCGGTCTGCTGCCCTTGGGGAGACATTTCCACAGCTAAGTCGTTCCTACGGCATCAATTTTCCCGGCAAGCTCTACCAAAGCCACATTTCGTAAGGATAGCTGGTATTTGAGACGAATCACCGTCGCGCGAACTTGCGCCGCGGTGGAAATGGAAGACGGGGAAATGATGTTTGATCGCGCACCCAAGCGGCTTGACCAAGCGGATATGGTCTATGCCGCGGTTCAAGCTCTTTACGCGGAGGGCTACACCCCAGTGCAGATCGAGGACGCCCTGATTCGACAGGCGCCCACGGATCTCGACCTGCTTGCCGAATGCTACCAGTTGCTGTTTGGCGCCGACGACCGACAGCAGACGATCGCCGATCAGGCAGCCTGACGGCCCGCACCGCCGCGTCAGCGCGATAGCCGACGCAGCGGCGCTATGAATGTGGCGCGCGAAGGTGCGGGGGCCTCAGCTCAGCTCGGTCGCGTCGAGCGCGTCCTTGAGTACCGGCGTCACCATCGCAGCCATCAAACCGCGCATGGTCAGCGTGCCAATCGACGCGCCGCTGCCGTTGACGACATGCGCATTGGTGACGCCTTCCTCGCTCATCCGCCGGGCGGCGTCCTCGAGAATGGTACCCTTCTCGACCGGCAGGCTGCCGCCTACCGGAGTCTCTCCTTCCGCGGGAGCCGGGTCCATGACCGTTTCCACCTGGACGACTCGTCCCCGGTTCACTTCGCGGACGAAGGACGAGATGTAGTCGTCGGCCGGCTTCAAGACGATTTCCTGCCCGGTGCCCTGCTGGATGATCTCACCGTCTCTCAGAATCGCGATGCGCTCGCCCAGGCGCAGCGCCTCGTCGAGGTCGTGGGTGATGAAGACGATGGTCTTGTGAAGCTCTGCCTGCAGGTCGAGCAGCACCGATTGCATGTCATTACGGATCAACGGATCGAGCGCCGAAAAGGCTTCATCCATTAGTAGGATGTCGGCGTCGGTCGCGAGCGCGCGGGCGAGGCCGACCCGCTGCTGCATGCCGCCCGAGAGCTGGGCCGGATAATTGTCCTCGTAGCCCTTCAGGCCCACCCGCTCGATCCAGCGCATGGAGCCGGAGTGCTGCTCGGCCTTTGACTTGCCCATGACGTGCAGGCCGTAGCCGACATTGTCGATGACCGTCTTGTGCGGCAACAGGCCGAAGCGCTGAAACACCATGGAGATCTTGTGGCGGCGGAAATCCTGCAACCGCTTGTCGGTCATGGCGAGAACGTCCTCGCCGTCGATCAGGATCTCGCCGCTTGACGGTTCGATCAACCGGTTGATATGCCGGATCAACGTGGATTTTCCCGAACCCGATAGCCCCATAACGACCTGGATCCCGCCCGCGAGCATGTCCATGTTGATATCCTTGAGGCCAAGGACATGGGAATGCTGATCGAGCAGGTCGGACTTCGTCATTCCCTGGCGGACCTTCTCCACCATGGCTTTGTCGTTCGGACCGAACACCTTGTAGAGATTGCGGATCTTGATGGCGACATCAGCCATGGGCGGCCTCCCGGTGACGTTGGAGGCGCTTGCCATAGGCCTGGCTCGCGCGGTCGAAGATGATGGCGATGGCCACAATGGCCATGCCGTTCAGCACCCCTTGGGTGAAGTACTGGTTGGTAATTGCCTGCAGTACCGGCTGTCCAAGCCCACGCACGCCGATAAGCGAGGCGACGACAACCATGGCGAGGGCCATCATGATGGTCTGGTTGATGCCGGCCATGATGGTCGGCAGGGCCAGAGGTAGCTGCACCTGGGTGAGCCTTTGCCAGTTCGACGAGCCGAAGGCGTTGGCGGCCTCGAGTACTTCCTTGTCGACAAGCCGGATGCCGAGATTGGTCAATCGGATGATCGGCGGCATGGCGTAGATCACCACGACGATCAGACCGGGGATCAAGCCGATACCCAGCAGCATGACGATGGGGATGAGATAGACGAAGGACGGCATCGTCTGCATCACGTCGAGGATCGGATTGAGGACCGACTGGACCTTGTCGGAGCGCGACATGAGGATGCCGATGGGCAGGCCGACGACGATCGACATCAACGTGCACACCACGATGATCGACAGCGTGCGCATGGTGTCTTCCCACATGCCGAAGATGCCGATCAGCATCAGGGCAATAAAGGTGCCTGCGGTGATCCCCTTGGAGCGGCTGGCGAACCAGACGATGGCAACGAGGACGGCGATGACGATCCACCAGGGCGTCTGGAGAAGCAGCTTCTCGAACCAAAGGAGAAAATCGAGAAGCGGTCGGAACAAGGCCTCGATGTCGTTGCCGAACGCGCGCGAAAACGCGCGATATTGTTGATCGATCGCCCGCGACATGAGCCGCAGATTGCGCCCCCCGATCTGGGGAAATTCCGTCAGCCAGTCCAAATGTCAGGTCTCCTCGACGTCCGCTTCCAGCCCCGGCGTTCAACGGCCAATCATGGCCCACTCTTGGGTAGGCGCGGATTCATCCTTGGTTACAAAAAAAACGGCCGCGGCGACGCCGCAGCCGTCATGTTTCATCGATCGGGACGGCTCAAGGCGTCGTGACCGAGAGCGGTAAGCCACCGGCTATCGCACGCCCGAACTGCCACCGATCGCGTCAAGATCAAAGCGCTTCCTTGATCTTTTCCGCTGCTTCCGGCGAAACCCATTTCGTCCAGATATCCGCGTTGTTCTCGAGGAAATAGAACGCCGTGTCCTCGCCGGTCGCCTGCTGATCTTCCTTCCAGGCCAGCAGCTTGTTGACGGTCGCGTTATCCCACGAGCGGGTGTTGAGATACTCCGCCGCGGCCTCGGATTCCTTGGCCACATTCGGGGTCACGATCGTGAAGACCTCGGATTTGGTCCAGGCGTTGATCTTCGGATCGGCGCAATCGGCAACCGTAGTGCACTTGGTCCACTCCTCCGGGTCGTGCTCGGCGTCGAAGGCCAGCTTCGTCATCGGGTATTTGCCGAGGATGGCGGTCGGCGCCCAATAGTAGCCGAACCATGGCTCCTTGTTCTCGTAGGCCTTGGCGATCGAGCCATCGAGCCCGGCGGCCGAACCGGTATCGATCAGTACAAAGCCCTTTTCCTCGCCCTCATAGGCGCGGAAGAGGTTGGCTGTGGTGATCTGGCAACCCCAACCCGATGGACAGTTGTAGAAGGCACCCTTGGACGGATCCTCGGTCGACGGGAAGAGATCGGGACGTGCGAGCGCGTCGGCGACCGTTTTGATGTCAGGATGCGCCTCGGCGAAGTAGGACGGAACCCACCAGCCTTCCTCGCCGCCATCCGACAGCGCTTCGGCCGCGAATACGACGGTGCCTTCCTCGACCGCCTTGTCGATCTGATCGCGGAACTGATTGACCCACATTTCCGGCGCGACGTCCGGCTCCTGCTTTTCCGTCATCGATGCGAAAGTGGGCATCGTGTCGCCGGGCAGCAGGCGTGTTTTGCAGCCGTATCCTTCCGAGAGGACGAACTGATCGATCGCGGCCAGCACCTCCGCCGACGCCCAGTTCATGTTTGAAATCGTCAATTCGCAGCTTTCCTGCGCCGATGCGCCCGGTGCGAAACCGAATAGGGCGGCTGCGAGAAAGGTGGAGGCGAGAAGTGATTTCATAAGAATTCCTTATTTATTGGGTTTTTCCGAGTATCGTCAGTGACATTTACATTCGCACTCGCGCTCCGCGCGGCGAAGTGGCACGATCCAGCCGGACGATTACATTCGAAAGCGGTCCGCTCCCAGTGCGTTCCATCGCGGAAACTAGAGGGTTCGGGCCTTGAATCCAACATTTTTTTTGGCCGCGGGGCTAAATAGGGCCGCGCGAGCTTGGCGCAGACCCGTTCAGGACGGGGCGGGTGGCCCAAGCGAGACGTGCCGAATCGTGGCGTCGCGGCGACCATGTGACGGGTTCCGTCGCAGCCGTGAGGAAGAGGCTGCCAACCGTCTGTGGTTGCGGAAACCCTAAAGCGAAGCGGCGCCAGCTCCCGGATTCGACCCATTTCATCGCTGAGGGCGACGCAATAACCGAACGGTAACGCTTACGGCTTACCAACGGATTCGACGCAAGAAGCGCCGCGACCCCGGATAAGGTTTTGCGTACCGGGAAAGCGACCGCGTTCTTGCCGGTCGTCCGTGATAGAGCGGTCGCGCCTTTCTATAAAAGATTGGCAAGTTGGCCCCGCTGTTTCGCCCAGGGGTCCCGATTTTCCGTCACCATCTCGAAACAGACCGCCTCTCCTCGGGCCGGATTACACGTGCGCTGGCACCAAATTTTCCACCTCATGGGGCCGGAAGGGCTTGGAAATCCGCGGGACGGCGGCGAGCTGCGCCGGCAGCTGATCCAGACTGCTGGAGATAAAGCAGAACGGCACATTATTGCGGAGCAGGATCTGCGCGATCGGAAGCGACGTCTCGCCGCAAGGGCCGAGGACAACGTCGAGCATTGCGAAATCGAGGCCTTCGTTCACGTAGGCGAGGGCATCCGCGACGGTCGCTGCATGAAGAATCTCGGCATCGATTTTTTCCAGCACGATCCCTTCGAGGTCGATGGCGATGATGGGTTCATCTTCGAGAATTAGAATCTTCATGGACGTGACCCTTCGCGTTCTCTCTCCAATGTTCCAGCAGCGCCGTGGTTGCGCTGATTGTGAATATTTTTAGTATTGTTCTCATTATCAACTAACTGTTAACTATGAATTCCCCGCCTGTCATAGAAAAACCCGGTGGCGGACGAGTCAAAGTCCCGGTGGGCCGTTGCGGTCATAGAATCAGACTTGATTGGCATGAACAGTCTTGGTCGCCGCGCTGCAGCCTTGCGGGGGCGGCGCCGCCTGCTTGGTCATGGCGCCAGCACGCGCGCGTCGAGAGAGGCGCAGGCGTCAGGAGGCGTGGTTAGCCCGCTGCAGCACCGGAACGTCTGACGGGCTTTCCGCGACGTTGTGCCGGAAGCGCGTCAGGATCTCGGCCGCCGCCTGGTCGGCGGGCATCGGTCGGCCGAAGAAATAACCTTGCAGCTGATCGCAGCCCAGGCTTTTCATCAGCGCCACTTGAGCCTCGGTCTCCACTCCCTCGGTGGTAACCTTCATCTTCAGGTGGTGGGCCATGGAGACGATGGTCTCGAGAAGCCGGGAGACGTTCGGTTCGCCGTTTTCCAGGGCGACCATGAAGGATTGGTCGATCTTCAGCTTGTCGAATGGGAAGCGCCACAGGTAGCCGAGTGAGGAATAACCGGTGCCGAAATCGTCCATGTCGATGGATATCCCGAGCGCCCTCAATTCACGGAGCTGCGCGAGAATGTCGTCGGAGCGGTCGAGCAACAGAGACTCCACGACCTCGATCTCAAGCCTCTTTCCGCTGATGTTGGCCTCTCGGAGAGCCGTTTCGACGATTCTCACCAGATCGCCGTCGCCGAATTGGACCGGGCTGAGGTTGACCGAGACGAAAAGATCCTGCGGCCACTGGGCGATCTGGCGGGTGGCCTCACGGATGACCCAGGTGCCGATCGCCTTTATGTAGCCGCGCGCTTCGGCGATGGGCACGAAAACGGAGGGAGAGATGTATTCGCCGTTCTCGTCACGCAAGCGCAGGAGCGCCTCGAAGCCGAGCAGGCGCGAGCCGTCGCCATTGACAATCGGTTGATAGAAAAGTTCGAAGCTCTCATTCTCGACCGCCGCGCGCACCAACGCCTCGACATAACGGCGATGGTGCATCGCCTCGTCCATCGCGGGTTCGAAAAAGACGAGGTTGCGACTTTTATCGGTTTTGTGGTGCAGGTGCGCGATTTCGGCGTGTTTGACCAGCTCGGAGTGGGTGCGCCCGTCCTCCGGCACCATGGCGCAGCCGATCGAGACCCTGGGCTTGACGATTTCGCCCGCGAGTTCGACGGGCTCGCAAACCGCGTCGAAAATGCGTTTGGCCAGTGCCGCAATGTCCTCGATCGAGGTGATGCGTCGGCGTAGAACCGCGAAGTCGTCCGCTCCGATGCGGCCGATGAGATCGCTGGGATCGACGACCGCGGCAAGGCGGGCCGCAACCACCGTCAGTAGTTCGTCTCCGCTGTTTTGGCCAAGCCGGTCGTTGATCTCGGAGAGTTCGTCAAGATCGACGTAGAGATAGCCCATCCGCTCGCGCGTCGCCCGCACGGTAGCCAGAACACGGTCGGTTTCCTCCTGCATTCGCCTGCGGTTCAAGAGGTTGGTCAAGGCGTCGTAATTGGCCAGGAAGTCGATGCGGTCGGCGGCCTCGGCGATCTTGCGTTTGCGGCGCAGGTAGAGCAGCAAAGGCAGTCCGGTTGCCATGAACAGGATGAGCAGCAATGACACCGAGGCACGGGCAAGCGTGGCTTTGAACGCATAGCGTTGGGCGATCATGTCGGCCACGACGGAAACGTAGCCGATCGTCTTTTCATTCCGAATCAGCGGGGTCAGGAACGAAGGATTGGTGGTTCGGTCATCTTGGACGATCGACCACGCGCCGGGCTTCGTTAGCGTGGTTTTTGAAAGTCGGTCACCCGAGCTGATGCCACCGGGCCGATCGCGCAGCAACCAGTCGTAGCGATCGGAACGGGATCGGTACACCTCCTGACCGTTGCGGTCGAAAACGGCGAAGCTTTCGATTCCCGCCAGGCCCGCGATCTTGCGGATCGATGTCTCTGCGTCAGGGGTGCGGGCGATACCGGTCAAAAACGCGTCGACATGGCCTCCCGGCCCCAGCAGAAGGCGCGCGAACTCCGCACCGCGGGCGCGTGCACCCGTTTCGACGAGCTCACCGACAGTCGCTCCGCCGATCATGAACACGCTCGTGACCACGAACGCGGCGATGATTAATCCGCCGAGCAGGGTCGCGCCGTATCGCTTTATCACGCTGAGTAGCATTGCCATCCGCATCAAAGTTCAGGCGCAACGCTAGAACGAAGGTGTAAACAATTGTCGAATTCAGCTTTGGCAGAGGGCCGTTGCAGCCATTTCTCGCCGCCTCGCGTGCCATTCGAGAGCCTTTTTTCGAGAAAGAGCGCTGTGCGGCGCCACTGTTCCAGCTCTCGGAAAGGAATCAGGGGCGGGCTTCACGCAATCGGCAATTGACCATCCGGGGGAGAAGAAATTAGACTTTTTTGGGGCGAAGACGTTTTGGCGTTCGGGCTGGAGGAATTACCATGAAAAACGGACTGCTTGCCATTGCCGTGATGGCCGGAATCTTCGCATTCGGCCTATCCAGCGCCGCCGCGGGGCTGGTAGCCAAGGTGGATCTTTCGTCGCAGACGCTGACCGTTATCAAGAACGGTAAGGTGATGTATCGCTGGCCGGTCTCGACCGCCAGGAAGGGTTATGTGACCCCCACCGGAAGTTGGCGACCCAAGCGCACGCACCGCATGTGGTATTCGCGCAAATACGACATGTCGCCGATGCCTTATTCGGTGTTCTACCATGGCGGCTACGCCATTCACGGCACCAACGCCGTCAGCCGCCTCGGACGTCCGGCATCGCACGGCTGCGTTCGGCTCCGCACCGCCAATGCACGCACCTTCTACTCGCTGGTCAAGACGGTCGGGATGGGCAACACCCGAGTCATCGTCCAGCGTTAATACGCCGCTCGCTCAATGGGTCGGCCGCAAGACCCGCTGCGCGAGATCCGGGGCGTTGGCGGGGCGGGCGACGATCACGGTCACCTTGTGCCCCATCCGCTCGACCCGGTCGGCGTCCGACAGGGCGGAGCGGATCGCATCGACGCGCCGATCGAAGATTCCGTGCGGCGAGTGGCAGAAGGAAACCGTCCAGCGTCCGTCGGTCGGTTCCACGCAATAGTTCAGTTCTGACGCGTGCATGTACATGCCTCCATCGCAATCGGCCCGTCAGTGGGCCATCAGCAGCGGGATCGGGCAGTCCCTCAGAAGGGCTCGCGTGACCCCACCAAAAATCATCTCGCGCAGGCGCGATCGTCCATAAGCCCCGGCGACCAAGAGGTCCGCGCCGACGATCGCCGCCTCGTTCAGCAGCGCCTCTGCCGGGTGGTTCCATTTCGGCAAGTGCCGGACCTCGACCGAAATGCCGTGGCGGGACAGATGCTTGGCCATGTCGGCGGCGGGTTCGATACGTTTTTCCTCGCTGGAGGAGGTTTCCGCCACGGAGACCAGATGCACCTGCCGCGCGCGTTCCAGAAATGGCAGCGAGGCGGCGATCGCGTGGGAGCACTCCGTGCTATCGCGCCAGCCAATAAGGATCGTCTGCGGGTCCTTCGACGTCGCCGCATCCCGTGGGATCACGAGCGCAGCGGCCCCGGCATCGAAGAGAACGGCTTCAAGAATATCCGCCAGCCACCTGTCGCCATTGGGGCGGCCGAGCAGGAAGAGGTCGAGCGAGCGGGCCAGCGTTGCCGTTGCTGGGGCCAGCTCGTGCGGCATCCCGTCAATACGCCGCAATTCCACCGCGAAGTCCAGCTTGTCCAAACGCGCGCGAATCATCTTCTCGGCGACGTCTCCCGCGGCTGCGCCTTCGGCCCATATTTCTGCGGGAAGGCCCTCGTAGCCGGGTCCGATCGGGATGAAGGCGGTCGGAATGGGGTTGGCGAAAAAAGCTTCGGCATGGGCGCCGAAGATGGCGCGGATCGTCTGGAGGTGGGCGATCTTCGCCGCATCCTGATTGCCTCCGTCGAGATGGACCGCAAGGTCTGCGATGCGGTGCGAACGATCGCGCCGGCTTCGGGACGATGGCGCGCCTTCGAAGTCGGGCGCCCTCGCGCCGCCTTCAGCCCCGGCCCGCATTCCGATGGTGCCCATGGGGTGACCCTTTCGCTTGTCGGAGTATTGCTCCATTCGAAAGGACTTTCCACACTCTCGTGGGCCGCAACCTTGATCCCGGTCAATTGGCGGACGATTGCGTGCCCGCTTTCTCGGCCGGCTCGACCGTAGCGCGGCTACGCTCCTCGCCGCGCTCCGCGTGGATCACCTCGGCAAACCGACAAACAGAACCGTGTCCTTATTATCGTCCGAGGCTCTAACGCTTGGCCAGTGGCTTCGATTGCCAGCGGTCGTGAAACCACATCCATTGTTCCGGGTGTTCGCGCACCCAGCCTTCAACCGTATCGTTGAGCAGCTGGCAGGTCGCCGCAACGTCGATTTCTCCGGTCGCGTCCCGAGGCAGGTCCAGCCGCGGCTTCAGTTCCAGGCGATAGCGGCCGTTCGGCAGCCGGATCGAGCGCGCCGGGTAGATTTCACAGTCGAACTGGCGGGCGAGCTTCGGCAGCAAGGGGTTGGTCTTACAGGGGCGGCCGAAGAACGTCGTCTCGGCGCCTTTGCGGAATTTCTGATCGACCAGCATGCCGACCGAGCCGCCGCGCTGTAAAACGCCGGCAAGCGACCATGCGGCGCCGGCTTTGGAGGGCACGAGATGTCCGCCGCTGGTCCGGCGGGCCGACTGGACCTCCTTGGCGATGTAGCGGTTATTCGGTTGGCGGAAGAGTGCGGTGAACTCGAGATCGAAGGCCGCTGCGCCGATCGGCAGCAGCTCGAAGCAGCCGAGATGGCCAGTGAAGAAGATGAAGGGTCCCTTGCGCTCGCGCAATTCCAGGAACGTGTCGACGCCTTCGACCTCGATGCGCCCGGCGCCCGGCTTTTCCGGGTCGAAGTCGAAGAGATCGTCGAGAAACACGAACTCCGCGGCGATACGGCCCATCTGCCCCCAGTTCTCCCGGGCGATGCGTTCGACCCAGGCGTCGTCTTTCTCCGGGTAAGCCTGACGCAGATTGTCCTTGGCGAGCCGGTGGCGCGGCGTCAGCGGCCCCAGCATCCGCGCCGTGCGGTCGGCGAGGGCGAGGCCCGTTTCGGCCGGCAACAGGCGAACCAGCCGAAGAAGCCCGAACAGAAGCTGGGCGACGACATAGTCCGCCGCCCGTTTGCCCCTCAGAGCGAGGCGTGTGGCAGTCGGATTCATGCGGCGACGGTGTCCGTGCCCTCAGCCTCGAGATCGAGAACGATCTTGCCGAAGACCTCGCGCGCTTCCATGCGCTTCAACGCGACCTCGATCCCATCGAAGCCGATCCGCGTGTCGATCACCGGATGGACCAGGCCGCGCGCCATCTTCTGCATGGCGTCGCGCATGTTTTCCATGCGGCAGCCGAAGGAGCCGAGCAGTCGCAACTGCTGCTGGAACAGCATCATCAGATTGACCTCGGTCGAGATGCCGGAGGTCGAGCCGCAGGTGACCAACCGCCCGCCACGCTTCAGGCACAGCATCGAGGCCGCGAAAGTATCCTTGCCGACGTGCTCGAACACCACGTCGACCCCCTTTTTCTTCGTCAACTTGCGGGTGACCCCCTCGAAGCGATCCTTGCGATAGTTGATCACGTGATCGGCGCCGAGCGCCTTGGCGCGCTCGATCTTGTCGTCGGAACCAACCGTCGTGATGACCGTGCAACCCATCTTCTTGGCGAGCTGGATGGCGGCCGAGCCGATGCCGGAGCCGCCGGCGTGAATCAGGATCGTTTCGCCCGGCTCGAGCTTGGCGTTGTCGAACAGCATGTGCTCGACGGTGCCGAAGGTGACCGGTGCCAGCGCCGCTCCGATCGCGTCGCAGCCCGGAGGGGCTGGGACGAGCAGCCGGGCCGGCAGATTGACCTTTTCCTGCGCGAAGCCGTCAAGATGGAAGCCGTGGACGCCCCCGACATGCTCGCAAAGATTGTCGCGGCCTTCGCGGCAGGGGCGACAGAGCCCGCAGGTGCGCGCGCCATAGATCGACACGAGTTGGCCGGGCAGCACCGAGGCGACGCCCGGACCGATCGCCGACACGACACCGGCAGCCTCGGCGCCGACGACCAGCGGCATCTTGCGCTTGGCGAACGCCATGCCGCGCCAGCCCCAGACGTCGATGTGGTTGAGCGCCACTGCCTTGATCGCCACGGTGACCTCGCCGGGGCCGGGCTCGGGCGGCGGTGGCAGGTCGACCACCTTCAGGTCGCGGTCGCCGACGAGTTGCAATGCCCGCATGATACTACCTCAGTCTGGATCACGATGACATTCGATCGGTTTCGCCCCAATCCCACGTGATCGAATTTCGCAATTGAAAGCGAAAGAGACGCAGGAAACCGATCCTGCTCTTGCTTGCGCTCTTGATGGTCTGCAACCGGCGGTCAGGCGCGCGGTTCGCGCCCGATGACGAGACAGACGTTCTGACCGCCGAAGCCGAAGGAATTGGACAGCACCGCGCGGATATCGGCCGAGCGTGCCGTGTTCGGTACGGTGTCGAGAGGGATTGCCGGGTCCGGATTGTCGTAATTGATCGTCGGCGGCAGCACGCCGTGTTGCAGCGACAGCACCGAGAAGGCGGCCTCGATCGCTCCGGCCGCGGTCAGCGTGTGGCCGATCATCGACTTGTTCGATGAGATTGGGGTTGTCTTCAGCGCCTCGCCGAAGATGGCGCCGAGGCCCGTCGCTTCCATCCGGTCGTTTTCCGGGGTCGAGGTCCCGTGGGCATTGATATAGTCGATGTCGGTCGGCTCCATGCCGGCGTCGGCGATTCCGGCCTTGATGGTCGCGATGATCGGCGAGCCGTCGGGCTTGGAGCGCGTGCGGTGGAAGTCGTCGGCGCGTTCGCCGCAGCCGTGGATGATGCCGAGTATCCTGGCCCCGCGTGCCCTGGCCGCCGTCAGCGACTCCAGGACGAGCGCGCCCGCGCCCTCCGCCATGACGAATCCGTCCCGATCCTTGGAGAAGGGCTTGGAGGCTTTTTCCGGTCGCTCATTGTTGGTCGACAGCGCCGAAAGCAGCGAAAAGCGGATCACCGATTCCGGCGTGATCGAACCATCGGTGCCGATCGCGATCGCCCGCTCGGTCTCGCCGCGGCGGATCGCTTCGACGCCGAGCTGGATGGCGCTGGCGCCCGAGGCACAGGCGGTCGACAGGGTGATCGGCAGGCCACGGGTTCCGAGCCGATCGGCGAGCAGCTCGGAGATCCGGCTGCACTGGGTCAAACGGTAGATCGCGGGATTGGGGTGGCGCCTGGCCACTTCCAGCAGCCGGTCGTAGCCGGCTTCCTCGCGCTCGGCGCCGTCCATCGCGTCGAGGGCGAGGCGATGCTGCCATTCCATTTCCACCGGCGGCGCGGCCAGGAACAACGGTCCGCCAAAGTCTTCGTCCGGCAGGCCGGCCATCCGGATCGCCTCGGACCCGGCGGCTTCGGCCATGGCGTAGGACAGCGTCGTCGAGGTGTCGTTCTCCGCTCCCATGAAATCGACGGAGCCGGAAATGGTCGTCCGCAGCCCCTCGGTCGAGAACCGCTCGATCCGGTGGATGCCCGAGCGGCCCGAGGACAGCGCGGCCCAATTGTCCTCGACGCCGCGGCCGAGCGAGGACACGATGCCAAGACCGGTGATCGCGATCACCGGACGGCCCAGGAAATCGGTCTCCGCGGCGGTCACATTGGCGCTCATGATCTGGTCCTCACAATCTGCGGCCGTCCACGGCCTCGAGCAGGCAAGCGCCCTCGGCGTGGAGATGGCCGATCGCGGTCACGACCGCCCGGCGGGGCCGCGCCGATACCGGCTGTTCCTCGCCTGGATCGAGAGGCGGCAAAGCCTCGCCACGCGACAGCGCCCCCGCCGCCAGCGCTATCCCGGCGGGCAGCTGCGCCTCGAAGGAGTGGCCGAGGAGCGTTCCATAGGCGCGGACCGGCGCCCCCGGAAAGGTTTTTTGCAGAACACTGCGTTCGATGGCCAGAAGATCGGCGATGCCCGTCGCGCCCGACAGAACCAATGTCTCTTCCGCCGGTCCCTGCTGCGGCGGCAGAACGGCCTGAAAGCGAGCCTCGGTCGCGGCCGTCTCGCGCCGGCCGCGGTCGCCGGTCGCGGTGATCAGCCGGGCGTAGGCGAGGGCCGATCGGGCGGCGGCATGCTCGGCCGATTCCAGGATGACGAAGGCGCCGACGCTGCCGACGGCGATGCCGTCATGAGGCGCCACGCGGGACGACACCGGGCGCCACTCGTCCTTGAGCATCAGCCCGGCGAGATCGAAATTGAGGATCAGATCCTTGCGCTCGGCCGAGAACGCGCCGCCGACCAGACAGATGTCGCTCTGACCGGACGCGATCCGGGCTCTGGCCGAGGCGAACGCCGAAATCCCCGCCGCTTCCTCGCCCATGAAGGTGCGCGACGAACCCGTGACCTTGTGAACGATCGAGATGTTGCCCGCAAGGAGGTTGGAAAGCTGCGTCAGAAACAGGGTCGGCCGCAGTTCCGCCGACAGGGTCTCGTTGACGATGCGGTCGCGGTCGTTCGACCCCCGCGCCCGCTCCATCACCAGCGCGTCGACGGTCATGTCGCGCTCGCCGCCCCCGGCGGCAACCACCATGTCGATCTTGCCGCGAACCGCCTCGTCGGCCGGGATGCCGGCATCGTCCAACGCTAGCCCCGCCGCATAGGTGCCCAGCTTTTGCCAGGTCTCCATCTGGCGCTGGTCGCCCTTTTTCGGGATCTGGCCGGACCAGTCGATGGGGGGCAGGGGATGGACGAAATAAGGCGCGTAGGCCTCGGCCTCGATCCTGGGCTGCGGGGCGGGACCTCGCGCGATCGCGTCGAGATGGGCCGCGATCCCCTCGCCGATAGAGGACACCATGCCGATACCGGTTATGACGACGTCCCTGGCAGTCTCAGTCATGCGATTGTTCCAAGCTTCCGGATCGTTCCGTCTCCCAGCGGCGCGATCGGTCCGTAACGTCCTCCGCTCCAAAGCATGAGACCGGATAGCCGCGTCAGCTATCGGACCCCGTCACGCTGCCGTCCCACGTCCACGGCATCCGTCGGGTGGATTGGGCGAACCCGCGGGGGCTGTAGCCGCCACGCGATAGTTCTTATGCCTCAGCCTGCCTTCGCCGCGCGCAGCTCATCGATCTTCGCGCAGAGATTCTTCAGCACGAAGTATTCCTCCGTCGGCACGTCGCCGTCATTGACCTCCTGGGTCCATTTCTCGAGCGGAATCTTGATCCCGAACTCCTTGTCGATCGCGAACACGATGTCGAGGAAGTCCAGCGAATCGATTCCGAGGTCGTCGATGGTGTGACTTTCGGGAGTGATCTGCTCGCGGTCGATCTCGCTGGTCTCGGCGATGATATCCGCGACCCGGTCGAAGGTTGAAGACAATGATTTATCCTTGTCTGATGGTCCATGTCGAATTTGGCGCGAAGCTATAGGGAATTCGACGTGAAATGCAAAGCCGCGATCACCCCGTATCGGCACAGCGGGAGCGATGCTGGTGCAAGGTGTGGAAAATGTGGGGAGGGGGCCGCCCCATCGATCTCCGCCGGCGCCGACCGTATACTTGCCGGTGCGCCAAACAGGCAAAGCACATTCACGCAGGCGCTCGCCCCAAGAGGATGCGTGGCATCCAGCGGGCACGGATGACCTTCAGATCTTCTGGACGACCGTTTCCAGCATCCCGCGCACCTGGCCGGCAACCGATGTCAGTTCCGCATTTTCGATCGATGCCATCGAGGCCACCGGATCGACCGCGCTGACCTCGACCGCGTTCGGTCCAGTTTTTCGCACGATCACGTTGCAGGGAAGCATCGCTCCCACACGCGGCTCGAGGCCGATGGCCTGATGCGCCATGCGTGGGTTGCAGGCCCCGAGGATCAGATAGTCGTCCATGTCGATGTCGAGCTTCTTCTTCATCGTCGCCTTGACGTCGATCTCGGTCAGAACGCCGAAGCCCTGGTCGGTGAGCGCCGATCGGGTGCGTTCCACGACGGCATCGAAGCTCTCCGCGTCGAAGATCCGGTTGATCGTATAGGACATTTGACGTCTCCTTTTGAAAACAGGTTCAGCGGCTCAGATATTTCACCAGCGCGAAGATCGCCAGGATGACGACGACGAGCAACAGCAGCATCCACAAACCGCCGAACCCCATGCCGCCGCCCATCCAACCAAATCCGTCCATCATCGGTTCCCCTTCGCTGTTGCTTGCCGGCGCGACGCGCTCTGGCGTTTCCTGTGTGGCCCAACCGGGACGTAGGGCCAATGATCTGAATCAACAGGCCTGACGAGCCTTCTTCTTCCGGCTGTCGCAGGCCGCCGACGCGAGCAAAGCCTGGCGCGAAGCGCCGGAAACGCTTGCGACTGGCCGATCAAGCGGAACAGTCGGCGCGATTGCAACGTTTGCTCGGTAGGACCGGATCACTTTTCAACGATCGGCTTCGCGCGGCTCTCGGCCAAGGCGGGCCGATCGCGGCAAGCCGGAGATGACGTCGAACTCTCCAAGTGTAGGGCAACGATTGATGAGCGCGAACAAGACCGAGGGCCGAACCCTTTTTCTTACCAACCGGCTAATCCGGGCGGCGACCGCGCTTGGCCGGATCACCGCCCAGGTTCACAGGGATGAGCACGGCCTTACGGCCCCGGAGTTCAGCGTGCTGATCATTCTCGGCGCCGCTGGCGGTAAGGCATTCACCTCCTCTTACATCGTCGAGACGACGGCGATGGACAAGACCAAGGTCAGCCGGGCCGTGTCGTCTCTCGACCGGCGCGGTTGGCTGGGCCGCAGTCGGGCGACGGCCGACCGGCGTTTCGAATATCTGACCCTGACCGAGGCGGGCAGGCTCGCCTACCTGGCGCTCGTCCCCAAGGTCGAGGAGGCCGAAAACCAGGTGCTGAGCGAATTGAGCGAGGACGAACTCGCGGGGCTCGAACGAGGGCTGGCCGGTCTCGATCGCGCCCTCGACCAGGAATAGCGGCAACCGCGGGTCCCCCAATCTCGCGTCGATGTCCCCGTCGATGCGTCGCGACTTGGCAGGCCGAGCGCCAATCGCTACCTAACGGGGATGCAGCCGCTCCTAAATTCAGATGGCGTCGACCGCCGCTTTGCCGTCGCGCCGATGATCGACTGGACCGATCGCCTAGGATTGTAAGGCGAGGAGCGGTCGAGTCGTACCGTTTGTTGTACCAGCTAATGAAAAGCGCCCCGCCACCTTTCGATGACGAGGCGCTAACAGCACCAGCTTCGGGATGGTGCCCGGCGCACTGCTGGTCGTGGTGCCCAGCGGCGCTGTCGGCTCCCCTGTGGTGGCGCGGGGCAGCCGATCAGGTTGGCGGTTGTGACGCCTCGATTTTTCGGACGATACTGCGCTCAAGCGTGTCGCACGCCCCCCAGAAGACGCCCCGCCGCTTCGGACGGGCGCGCTGTTCGTCGGTGTAAGACAAAACCAAAAAATCGTCCCACACGCGCACATAGGGCTCTGGCACGGGGTCGAGGTAAATAAAACGCCCGCCGGTGAACTCGTACAGGCCCGGCCCGTCGTAGCGGGCGGTTGCCGCCTGCAAATAGTCGATAACCTCTTCGATCAACGCGAGGTCGAACAGATCGTCAATGCCGGATTCATCGAGGACCGTTCGGATGGCCTCAACGGCGCCGTGATTGCTGCGAATCGGGGGCGGACTGTCGCGCAGTTCGTCGTAGAGCGGCCCGAACGTTCGGGCCCTGAGCGCAGCGCATTCGTCGTCGCTCAATCCCCGCCCTGGGGCCGCCTCCGATGCCGCCTCATAAGCCGCCGAGGTCGCCCGGTAGCGGCAGATCAGATCAAACATCGGGTCAGTGAAGTCGCTGGTTTGTAGGCTCATCTTTCTCGTCCTTTCAGGGTCGTCACGGCCATGGAGGACGTATGCATGTAGTTGAAGGCCTGTCAACCCGGTCCCGAAAGAAAGAATACGGGACGAAACCTGCCCTGATCGCCCGTACGAAGTAAAATGGTAAATTGGTAAAATGGTACAGCGGAATTGGTAATCTGGTATATTGGAATGTTGCTATTGTCTTGCGCAGCCATACCGTATATTTGCTACATCGCTGCGATAACCGTCACCGCAACGACATGAATCGACTGCGGCAACGTAAACGCAAAATTTGCGTTTACGTCCGATACCGCCAGCAAGAGCGGGACGCCCGCCCCCAAATATCCGATCTCGGATATTTGGATATGATTTAATCTGCATCGGCCATCCGGCCCCAAACTGTCCATGCTTTGCTTTCTCCTTTAGGGTAGGTGGCCGACTCTGAGCGACGAACTGAAATTGCCTAGATTCACCATCAACGCGAACGGTAGCTTAACCGCCGACGACGGAAGCGCCGCTGTCTTCAAACAAATAGATCATCAGCTAATCCATGTGCCGCATCTCGCGCCACACGTGATCCTGGTGCCAATGCCGCGCGACGATGTGATCGGCATCAAGGTCATCTATCTGTCACATTGCTGGAACGAGAGCTACGATCCCGTTCGTCACGTCGATGCGCCTATGTTGATCATGGATGGCATCCGCCCAAGGGTCTTCAACATCGTTCGATTTGAGGAGTCTAGAGTGCTGCCCGCGTTTCTGGCAGACCTTTCTAATCACCGGCTTTATTGGACGCCGGCCGACCGCAATTTCGGAGTTTACAACGCTACAACGATCATTGATGGGCTCGCCTACACAGCCTTCTTCACCCTGAAGAAGGAGCGCGGAAAGCTGAGCGGCATCAGACACAGCCTCGTCATGCGGGTGGAAAGCGCTTATCATGCACCGCAGCCGAGCGTCGGCCAAAGGGTGAAAGCTGGCGCTGCGATCGATGCCGCACTTAAGGGCAAAAAATTGAAATTCCGATAGCTGTAAAACCAAAGGGACCAGCTCTTGCGAGCGGTCCCTTGGCAATCTCGACACTCTCTTCGGGCTTTCGCCTTTATCCACCGTCCCGGTTGGACTGCCTTAAGCAGCGGAAGGAGCCTTTCAGTCGATCTGGCATCCTTGTAGGCCCTACATAATCGAAAACTCCCCCAATTTCAAGGGAGATCGCTATATTCCTCTCAACGGTCCGATGCGAAGCGTGGCAAATGCCGGATGTCCGCCAAATCCGCCCGCTCCAGGATCAGATTGATATAGGGCTCGCGCGAGCCGGTTTCAAAAAGACGCTCTACAACACGATACGCCCGGCTGTCGCCCTTTAACATTTCTACGATCCGATCCCCGACAGCAGGCACGGTGCCGCCAAACTCTGCAAGGTCGACATCATGTTGCATGTCTTCCACCCGCCCGCCGTCACGGGATAATAGTCTGATCCAAACTTCCTTCATGGTTCCCTCCCGACATTCTCGCAAAATAACACATTGTCACCCAAACGCCGCCACCGCCGTCTGCCAGTTCGGGTCGTCATAAAGACTGCCCGCCTCGGCACTACCGCCCGCAGCCGCACGATTGACCGCCATAGCCGCGGCGATAGCGCCATCTATCGAAAGATGACGGTTTCCCTTGTGCAGCCGGACCTTGTGGCCGTGGCTGTTCGTCTCGACTTCGACGTTGGCGAAGCAGAAGCGGAGGATTTCGTGCCCGCCATGCTTGAACCGCTTGGCGACAATCGCCCGTTCAAGTTCGGCAATCGCAGGCATCATGGACAAGCTGCCCTGCCGGTGTTCGATCGCCGGGTAACCGTCCTCCAGAAGGTTGTTCAACGTGTTCCGCGCCAGCGCCGGATCGAAGGCAATCTCGCGAACATCGAACCGGTCGCATAGCTCGCGGATCTTGTCCTCGACAGCCCGGAAGTCGACCACGTTGCCCGGCGTGGCCGTTATCAGCGATTCATCGGCCCACCGCACATATGGTGCCCCGGCCTGATCCTGCCGCTGGCGCAAATTCTCCTGCGGGCAGAAAAACCAGGCCACCACGATGTAGCCATCACCATCACGAAATGCGGCAACGATTACCGTCAAGTCGCCCGAGGAACTGAGGTCGACGCCGAGCCAACACGGCTGGCCCCGCAGGGCCGCAAGGTCGATGGGGTCGGCCCCGGCATCATATGTGGCCATGTCGACGAAGGGTGTGGCGCTGTGGTCGAGCCAAAAGTTGCAGTGGTACTGCCGGAAACTTTCCCGCTCTGACGGCCGATTTTCGGCTTCACGGGCCATCGCCCGCAGCCCCTTCAGGTCGGGGTAGCCGAGCGACAGTCCGGGGTTCACCTCATGCCACATGGCTTCGTCGCGCCAGTCGGCATCCGGTGAGGGCTCGAACAGCACCGGCAGGAATGACGGATCGTCGATTTCGCCCTTCGCGACCCGCCTGGCGTAATCGTATGTATCAAACGCAAGGTTTTCCTGCCCGCGACCGGCGGTCGTCGTGATGACGTGCAGCGATTGGGCGGTCTTAGCCAGGCTGGTGCGCAGGGCTTCCCATAGATCGCGTTTCTTCCAAGCGTGAATTTCGTCGCTCAGCAGGAAATTCACGCTCCGGCCGTGCTGCGTCGCGCCGTCCGACGAGATAGCCTCATACGTCGCGCCTTTGCGCGGGTGCTGGATTTTGTAGGTGCCGGGCCGCAGCTTCAGGCGACTGGCGACGCTCTTGTCGGCCTGAACGATTCCGAATGCCTCGTCATAAGCAATGCGCGCCTGCTTCATATCGGCCGCAGCCGAGACCACCTGGCCGTGCGGTACACGCTCAGGGCCGAAGGTGTGAAGGCACGCCAGCGCTGCGCCGATGGAAGTTTTCCGCGCACCTCTCGGGATCATGGCGAACACGGTCCGCACGGTCCGCTGTCCGTCATCATCCCGAGGGCCGTAAATGCGCCGCACCAGGCGCTCCACCCAAGGATCGAGTTGAAACGCCTGGTTCGGCAAGCTGGATTTCGGGTGCTTGAGCATCCGCAGGAAGTCGACGGCCCGCTGGCCGTAGCCAAGCGGATCGTCAATTGGCGAGTCGTCAAAGATCCATTGCGGTGCCGGCACTGTCTTCTCCATCATCGGACGAGCCGACTCTGGAGCGGCTGGCGGGGGTAAGCCCCAACTCGGCGGCCCAGCGGCGGGCTTCGGCCGTGGACTCGCGTAAAGTGGCAAAGGCGGGATGACGTTTCAGTTCGCCCAGCCGATTTTCGACATAGGCGCCATCTTTTGCGATGGACGCGCGCGCAATACGAATGTCGCCCGACGCTTCGCAGAAACGTTCAACGGCTCCGATGTCCGCTGGCGATAGAACACGCCGCTCGACCAGAACCGGCATGACGCGCTTCCATTCGGCTTTGGCCTCAGTGCTCATTTCATCCGGCGGTTTCGGAACCTTGCGCACGGCATCGCCGATCGGTTTCGGCTCGGCCTTCCGGCCGCGTGTGTGGTGACTCATAAGCCTGCGTACCTCAGCGTCTCGTCGATCGCATCGGCGCCGAGAACCCGCCGAAGGCCGGACAAGTCGTCCTCGCCTTCTACGTCGTCCGGGAGAGCCCTCCAGTCCTCGTGTTTTAGCCACTCCGCCTTCGTCCCGCCCATCGCCAGATAGACGGCACGGGCCGCCATCATGACAGCGTGCTGAAGAGCGCTGTCGACAATCCAGATGCCGTTGCAGCGCCCGCTGGTTAGCTCCACTCGCGGCGGGCTGGCCACGAGCCCACCCTTCACCGTGCGCATCAGCGCGCAATGGCGTAACGCCATGCCGCGAGCCTCGCAGTCGAAGAATGCGACGATGGTGTTGCCGGCTTTGTTCGGGCGCTGGTCGACAATCGACAGCCCCATAATCTTGATCTGGTCGGCCATCAGAAGCTCCACAGTCGGTGCGCGTTGATCGCCGCAGAAACGTCGGGCAACTCATCAAACCTGTCGCCGATCACGACGGATTCCCGATTTTCGAAGTAGTGCGCCACCGTTCGACGGATCGCATTGATGAGGTCGGCGGGGACATCTTCAGGCGCGGCGCCATAGCCGGCGACAAATTCGACCGTCACGGCGTCTGGACGGCCGTCAAGATGCGGCCAGGATTCGCCTTCCGCCGGGAGGATGAACGGGCGCTCAAGCCCTCCGATCCCGTAAGTGCGGAATCCCGAAAGTAACTGCTCCGTCCCGCTCGCGTCGAAATACTTGATGGAGGTCACGGACTGGACCGGCGACGTTGGGATCATGATCCGCGTCGGAAAGGCGTCGAGCGACAGCCGCCAGGTCTGTGTAATGAGGCAGCGCCCCAGCAATCCGAAGGGGCCATCGAAGCGGCTCACGGCGGCGTTGATATATGACGCAATTAGCGCATCTTCATCGCTGTAATCGATTCGAGAGTGCTGCTTGAAATCGACGGTCGGAAGGACTTCCGCCGCCGGTCCAGTTACGCGAATCAGAGACATTTAATTGTTTCCTTAGTAGTGCTATTGGGTAAGGGGCGTCAGCCTTTTGCGACGTCCCAATTCGGCCGTGTCGTGCGCGATGGGGGGACGTCGGTGCGAGGCCACCCGGCCAAAGTCGACGACCACCCCCGGAGGTTGTGTTGCGGCTGCGACACACAACCACGCCCAGTATCAAGCTGCGGTGCGGCGTGGCATCTCGTGATCTGGCCTGCGAACCGCGTCCACGCCGATGGTGTAGAGCAGGCCGTCATCGCCATCGACGATGGTAACAAACTGCGAGGCC